>JBAPWU010000327.1:0-3454 GCA_049283855.1 Kineosporiaceae bacterium | reverse complement strand
GGCGGGGGCTGCCTGCTCGAGCGCGCCGTCCTCACCGCGCAGGACCGCACCGAGGGTGGCCAGATCCATGCTGTCGCCACTGCGCAGCAGCCGGACGGCGCCCCGCCGGCGCAGCGTGACCACGCCGTTGCCGCTCGCCGTGGCGGTGCCGGCGGCCAGGTCGATCGTCAGCGCGGTGTGCTCGTCGACCCCCAGCACGCCGATCTCCTCGGGCAACTGCGCCTCGAGCATCGTCAGCCGCTGCTCGCCCAGGTAGCAGAACCGGGTGTCGTGCTGGCCGCCCTCGGCGTTGTCGAAGTGCGGCACGACGACGGCGTGGATGCCGGTGAGGGAGCCGAGCAGGTCCAGGCCCGTCTCCCAGTGCGGCTCCTCGCCCACCTTGTAGATCTCGTACACCGGAACCGAATGACTGCCGACCGTGCACGCGGCGGCGGAGCCGAACACGAGGGTGCCGCCGCGGGCGGCGATGTCGAGCAGGGCGCCGGGGATCGGGGTGTCCCGCCATTGTCGCAGCGCGTAGGTGGGGCTGCCCGGGCCGGCGAAGGCCCAGCGGGAGCGGGCCAGCAGCGCCAGCGCCTTCTCCTGCTCGACGGAGGGGATGTCGCGGCGACGCCACCCGACCACGGCCACCGGCGTGCCCACCGACTCGGCGAAGTACTGCTGGGTCTTGACCACCAGGTCGTCGGCGTTCATCTGGAAACCGAAGGTGGTGTCCAGCATCACCGCAGGCCCGGCGTCCGGCACTCCCGACCGGGCCAGGACGGCGCGATGCTCCTTGACCATCGTCGGTGCGGTTTCCCCCGAGCCCATCACCACCAGCAAGGTCATGGCGCCATCATTGCGGCATCACCACACCACCGGCCACCCGGAGCAGTTCGGCCCGCACGGCCTGGTCCAGGCCCAGGGTCAGCCGGGCCCGGCCGGACCCGGTGACGCGGGCGGCGCCGAAGACCCGGCCCGCCTCCTTGAGCAGTTCCTCCACCGTGATCCCCATCGCGCCGCGGGCCAGGTCGGTCATCGCGTTGCCGATCTCGATCACCGCCACCTCGTCCAGCGGACGATCCTTCGCCGGGCCGTCGTAGCTGCGGTAGCCGCGCCAGAGCAGCGGATCCCGGTGCGCGGGCCAGACGAAGCCGTCCTGGGCGTCGCGACGCAGGTCGGCCGGCACCAGGCGGGCGAGCTCGGCCTGCCGGGTGGCCTGCAGCCGGGTGATGCCGTGGCAGCGCACCACGTGCCGGGCCAGGCGGGGCAGGGAGATCGGGCCCTCGACGTCCACGATCGTGCGGATCAGGTCCTGCACCGGCTGCGCCCGCCGTGGTGAGGTGAGCCCGTCGAGGTCCCGGGCCACCCCGACCGGGCCCGGGGTGAACGCGACGAACGGTTCGGCGACCGCCCGGCCCGCCCGATCCAGCCCGATCGGATCGGCGGGTCCGATCGGATCGGCGGGTCCGATCGGATCGGCCGGATCGGCCTGTCCGACCGGAGCATCTCGCTCCGTCTCCGGGGGCGTGGCCGGCTCCGCGCTGGTCCAGTTCAGGGTGCGCTCCCCGGCGTGGGTCACCGCGGTACGGGCTGCCTCGGCCCGCTCGACCAGGTCGTCCAGCACCGCCTGTGGATCGCTGAGCCAGCGCGGCAACCACACCCGGGTGACCGCGGGCCAGCCCATCGTCCGCTCCAGCACCGTCACGGCCAGGCCGTCGCGGTCGCCGGTGGTGCGCCGCTGCGCCCACTGCGGGGAGTCCAGCAGCACGGCGAGCACCGGCGGCGCGCCCGCCGGCCCGACCGCCAGGTCGATCTGGAACTCGGACAGGCCCAGCGCGGTGCTCACCTCGAGCCCGCGGGCACGCAACCGGGCCGCGATCTCGTCCCGGTGCCGGTCGACGGTCTGGGCGGCCGCAGGCGCATCAGCGAGTGTGCCGGTGCCGTACTTGGCCAGTTCGAGGTAGGCCCGCAGGTGCCTGATCCCGACCGAGGAGGTCTGTTCCGTGCGAAGGTCCTCGGGCTCGAAGGAGGAGAAGACCATCACCCGGCGCCGGGCGCGGGTGACCGCCACGTTGAGCCGGCGCTGTCCGCCGGCCCGGTTCAGCGGCCCGAAGTTCAGCGGCAGTACCCCGTTGGCCGCGGCCGAGAACCCGGTCGAGAACAGGACGACGTCTCGCTCGTCGCCCTGCACGTTCTCCAGGTTCTTCACGAACAGTCCGTCCTGGCGACCCTCCAGGGACTCCGCGATCCCGGGATCGCCGCGTTCGACCAGCATCGACTCGATCAGGGCGCGCTGCTGCACGTTGAAGGTGACCACGCCGAGCGACCGCTCTCCTGCCTGCCAGCGGCGCAGCACCTCCTCGACCACCGCGGCCGCCTCGATCGGATTGGTGCGCAGCATCCGGTCGCCTGAGCGGTGGAACTCTCCAGCCACCCGCATGAAGCTGACCCCGGTGTCGTGGCCGCGGCCGGGCACCGCGGGGAAGGTCAGCAGCCGGCCCTCGTAGTACTGGACGTTGCTGAACGAGATCAACGCCTCGTCGCGGCTGCGGTAGTGCCAGGACAGCCACAGTCGCGGCAGGCCCGCCATCACCGTCTCGGACAGGATGCTCTCCTCGTCCGGCACCACCCGGAACTCCGCCGCCGCGGCCCCGGCGTCCGTGGCCTGCTCCGGTCCGGCCGGGTCGTCCTCCCCGGTGCCGAGCTGAGCGAACATGCTCGGCGGCATCTGCTGGGAGTCCCCGGCGACGACGGCGGCCTCGGCCCGGCCCAGGGCGCCGATCGCGTCGGCCACGGTGATCTGGGAGGCCTCGTCGAACACGACCAGATCGAACGCCATCGCCTCCGGCGGGATGAACCGCGCCAGCGAGTCAGGGCTGACCAGCACGCACGGGGTCACTTCGGCGATCACCGGGCCGTACTGCTCGACCAGGCGACGCACGCTCAGCCCCCCGCGGGAGCGGTTGACCTCGCGCTCCAGGGCCGCCACGGTGCCGAAGACCCGCCCGGCGCGGAACGGGCGCCGTTCCACCACAGTGGCCGGCAGCACCGAGCGGAGCGTGTCGCGCAACTCGTCCGAGGCCTGCACGAAGCGGGCGACGGTGCGGTCCTGCTGGCCGGCGTCGAAGCCGGCGAAGCCGCCGGCGTCGAGGCGCTCGGCGACCGAGGCCGCAGCCAGCCCCCGTTCCAGAGCGGCCACCGCATCGGTGGCGCTGACGCCGCCGGTGAGCAACCGCCAGCGGGCCTCCTCCGCCACCTCCTCGAGCGCGGCCAGCGAGTCCACGGCGTCCACCCAGCGCCTCAGTGCCGAGGCCGAGGGGCAGTCGGCAGCGCGCTGGGGGAGGGTCTGCGCCCAGCGCGCCAGCAGCCCGGGTCCCTGCGCCCAGCGGTGCTGGTCCGGCGGGCGTGACCCGGCGGCAGCGAGCACGTCACCGAGCCGGCGGATGTCGCCGTCCAGCCCGGAGTGCAGGTC
>JBAPWU010000326.1:0-4275 GCA_049283855.1 Kineosporiaceae bacterium | reverse complement strand
GCGCTGGTGCTGGCCGTGCTGCCGGGCCTGCTGCCGGCTGGCGTGTTCCGGGTGCGCCGCGGCCTGCCCGCCCTGGTGGTGTTCCGAACCATGATCACGGCCTCCTTCTTCGGCGCCGAGGTCTTCGTGCCGCTGATGCTGGTCGCGCTGCGCGGGCTGGCACCGGCGCCGTCCGGCCTGGTCCTGACCGCCGGCGCCGTCGGGTGGTTCGTCGGCTCGTGGACCCAGGGCCGACCCGGGCTGCGGATCGAGCGGACCACGCTGGTCGTCGTCGGTGGCGCGACGCTCGGGGCGGGGGTCCTGACCATGGTCGCTGCTCCGCAGCCCGGCGTCCCAGTGCCGGTGGTGGCCCTGTGCTGGGCCGTCGCCGGTCTGGGCATGGGGTTGTCGATGGCCTGCTCGAGCGTGCTGCTGCTGCGGCTGTCGGCGCCCGAGCAGCAGGGGCGCAACGCCTCGGCGATGCAGATCGGCGACTCCCTGGGCGGAGTGCTCGGCATCGGCGTCGCCGGAGCCGTGTTCGCCTCCGGGCACGACCCGGCCGGCGACGACACCGGTGTCTACATGCTGATCTGGGTCGTGCTGGGCGCGATCGGCCTGCTCTCGGCGCTGGCCGGGGCCCGGATCAGGCCCCGGGTCCGGCCCCGGGTCCGGCCCCGGGGCCGGCCCCGGGTCAGTGGTTCCCCTTGAGCACCATGCGCAGGATGCGCGAGTTCAGGATCACGAACCGGCCGGCCTGGATCAGCAGGTTCTTGCGGGCTCTGAGCGTGCGCTCGGTAGGGAGCGGGGCGGCGGCGATGGCCCGGTCCGACTCCAGCAGGGCGGCGTCGTCGCGGGGTGTCGGTGAGGGTGTCGGTGGCGGCGTCGGAAGGGTCATTGATCACTCCGGAATGAATTGCCAGCCCGGGCGGGCCTTGGCCTTGTAGATGAACAGGTAGTGGAGCATCAGCTTGAGCCAGTGCCCCGCCAGGCCGATCTCGCCGATCGTGTCGTCGAGGCTGCGCCCGTGCCCGGGGTACTTCTGGTAGTCGGGCACCACCGGGTACATGGTCATCGCGGCCGCCGAGCCGTGTCGCAGCCCGGTGCCCGCCGAGGCCACGCAGGCCGCCCCCATGTCGGCCATCGAGGCCGCGTGGGTGTGCGCCGCGCCGCCCTTGGTGACCCGCTCGACGATGGTCAGGGCCACCGTCTTGCCCATCACGCCCGACGGCATGCCGGTGCGTGGCGGCGACGGGGCCACCATGGTGCCGTTCGGGCTCCTGCGCGGCCGGGAGATCTGGTGCGGCGGGGCGAAGGCGATGCCCACCGCGAACACCCCGGGGTAGCCCGGGCTCTCGTAGGTGCTGGGCCAGTCCTCGGCCCGCCAGTCGTCGTAGCCCTTGGCGGTGTAGTCGGCGTCGACCTTCATGAACCCGCTGGGCGCGAACACCTGGTCGGTGATCTCTGCGCCGCCCCGGTCGTAGGCGACCAGGTCGGCCCCCCGGAACGGCGGCAGCAGCATCGCGAAGTCGAAGGCCAGCTCATGATGGGTGCCGTCGAGCTGCTCGTAGTGCACCAGCCCGGGCTCGACCCGCTCCACGTGCGCGCCGAGAATCGCCCGGACTCCGCGCTCGCGGAACAGGGATTCGGTCCACAGCTTGCTCGTGGTGCGGAAACCGCTCTGCGCGAACGTCATCCCGTCGACGCCGAAGTCGCCGAGCTCGAACTCGTTGGTCAGGTACACCACCTCGGCCAGGTCACGCACCCCGGCCTGGCGCAGTTCGTGGTCGACGTTGAAGACGTACTCGAACGCCGCGCCCTCGCAGGTGCAGGTGCCATGGCCCATGCCGACCACCAGGGTCTGCCGCTGCCCGCTCCTGGCCCGCTCGATCGTCGCGGCGAGGGCCTTCGCGGCCTCGACCGCGTGGCCGGCCGTGCACACCGACAGCGAGTTCCCGTCGGGGCCCAGACCCGGGGTGGCCGCGAAGTTCAGCCGCGGCCCGGTGGCGTTGATCAGGTAGTCGTAGCGCAGCTGCGCCTGCTCACCGGCCCGATCGGGGCCGGTGTAGACGATGTCGACCGCACCAGTCGGGTCGGCGGCATCACCGTCGGGGCGGACGGCGACGGCCTTGGCCTGGTGGTAGGTGATGCCCTTGCGGCGGTAGATCGGCTCGAGCGGGAACACCACCTTGTCGGCGCCCATCCGGCCCACACCGACCCAGATGTTGGAGGGGATCCAGTTCCACTGGGAGTTCGGCGAGACGACGATCACCTCGTGCGCTGTGCCCAGCTTGCGGCGTAGATGCAGCGCAGCGGTGTGGCCGGAAACACCCGCTCCGAGGACGACGATCCGGGCCATGCGTTCCTCCGTGACTCATCGGTGAGTCTTCACGATACCCCTAGGGGTATTGTGAGCATACACCGGAAGGTGCACTGCGCCGTCAGTCCGTCGACGACCTGCTCGGCCCCCGCCATCGAGTGGCCGAATGAGCCCCGTTCTACGCGGTCGAACGGGGCGCATTCGACCACTCGCGGCCGATCGCGAGCCCTCGTTCGGCGTTCAGCCGTCTAGCACACCTGGCCCCGCCGCGCCCGCACCGAGGCCGGCTCGGTGAGTCGTCCGGCGAGCTTGGCTAGGGTCTGCTGCTCGTGAGTGTCCGTGGGCAGCAGCGCAGTGCGGGGCACCTCTCACCCGCATTCCCGGCCCGCGCGTCGTGGGGCACCGCGGCGAAGCTGAGGGCCTGGCAGGAGCGGGCGCTGGCCGCCTACCGCGACGCCGCGCCGCAGGACTTCCTGGCCGTGGCCACGCCCGGGGCCGGCAAGACCACCTTCGCCCTCCAGGTGGCCTGCGACCTGCTCGAGCGCGGCGTGGTCCAACGGATCACCGTGGTGTGCCCGACGGAACACCTGAAGAGCCAGTGGGCGGACGCCGCGCACCGGGTCGGGATCCGGCTCGACCCGACCTTCCGCAACAGCCAGGGCGCGCACGCCCGGTCCTACGACGGGGTCGCGGTCACGTACGCCCAGATCGCCACCCGCCCGGCCCTGCACCGGGCCCGCACCGAGGCCGCGCGCACCCTGGTGATCCTGGACGAGATCCACCACGGCGGCGACGCCCTCTCCTGGGGCGATGCCATCCGGGAGGCGTTCGAGCCGGCCACCCGGCGGCTGGCCCTGACCGGCACCCCGTTCCGCTCGGACACCTCGCCGATCCCGTTCGTCACCTATGCCGAGGACTCCGACGGTGTGCGCCGATCCACGGCCGACCACAGCTACGGCTACGCCGAGGCGCTGCGTGACGGCGTCGTCCGGCCGGTGATCTTCCTGTCCTACTCGGGTGAGATGCGGTGGCGCACCCGCGCGGGCGACGAACTCAGCGCGCGCCTGGGCGAGCCGCTCACCCGGGACGTGACCGCCCACGCCTGGCGCACGGCGCTGGACCCGACCGGGCAGTGGATCCCGGCGGTGCTGGCCGCCGCCGACCAGCGGCTCACCCAGGTGCGCCGCACCGTGCCGGACGCCGGCGGCCTGGTGATCGCCACCGACCAGACCACGGCCCGCGCCTACGCCGCCCTGCTGTCCGGGATCAGTGGCCAGGAGCCGGTGGTCGTGGTCTCGGACGACGCGACGTCCTCGCAGCGGATCGAGGAGTTCACCGACTCGGACGCGCGCTGGATGGTCGCCGTCCGGATGGTCTCGGAGGGGGTGGACGTGCCCCGCCTCGCGGTCGGGGTGTACGCCACGTCCACCTCGACGCCGCTCTTCTTCGCCCAGGCCGTCGGCCGGTTCGTGCGGGCCCGTCGGCGGGGCGAGACCGCGTCGATCTTCCTGCCCAGCGTGCCGGTGCTGCTCGGTCTCGCCGGCGCGCTCGAGGTCGAACGGGACCACGCTCTCGACGTGCCATCGCGGGACGGCGAGTGGTCGCCGGAGGAGGCGGAGCTGGCCGCGGCGAACCGGGCCGAGAGGGCCTCGGACGCCTTGGAGGGCAAGGCCTTCGAGGCGCTGGAGGCCCAGGCCACCTTCGACCGGGTGCTGTTCGACGCCCAGGAGTTCGGCACCGCGGCAGAGGTGGGCAGCGAGCACGAGCAGGGCTTCCTGGAGCTGCCGGGGCTGCTCGAACCCGAGGAGGTGACCTCGGCCCTGCGCCAGCGCCAGGCCCGGCAGCTGGCCGGGCAGAAGCGGGGAGCGACCGTGGTCGAGGTGGCCACCCACCGCGAGGTCACGGCGTTGCGCAAGGAGCTGCACACCCTGGTCGGGGCCTGGGCCCGTCGCACCCGGGCGCCGCACGGCGTGGTGCAC
>JBAPWU010000325.1:0-5510 GCA_049283855.1 Kineosporiaceae bacterium | reverse complement strand
GGCGGTCGGCCGTGTGGCCGCTGCCACGGGCCTCGCCCGCAGGGCCGGCATCAGGCCGGCCGGCACCAGCCGCTCCTCGATCAACCGGGCCAGCAGCTCCAGTGAGAGGCGGCGGCCGTAGTCCTGGCTCACCTTCTCGGCCACCCGGAGTGCATCGTTGCCACCGTCCGCGTGGCGCACCACCAGGTAGGGCAGGTGGGTCAGCAGCACGGGTTGCCCGTCCGGGCGCATCACCAGGTACCGGTCGTCCACGTAGCCGCCGCCCTCGTAGCGGCCGAGCAGCCGGGTGCCGGGCACGCGGCGCAGCACCGTCCCGGCCCACTGCGGCGGCGACACCGTCATCACCTGTCCGCTCATCACCGCTCCCTTCCCGGAGCCTTCCCGCAGCCGTCCGCGTCCGACGCGGCGATCGCCGCCCGGCCCGCCGGGAGACCGGTGAGCCGAGGACGACGACCGTCGTGGAGCCGGCCTCCTCGCTAGTGGATGTAGCCGATTCCCTGCATCGCGTGGGCCGTCGCGGTACTGCCGAACGTGGCTGCGTTGACGGCGATGGCGATGTTGACCGGCACGATGGTCACGACGTTGACCAGGCCACCGAGGGCGGCGCGCTGCGGAAGCAGCTCGACCGCCTGCTGGTCGACCTCGGCCGGGCTGATCCCGGCCGCGGTGGCGACGTCTGACTGGAGCATGGATTCCCTCCCCTCGCTGGATCGCCGGTGAACGTCCGGGCCCGACCGCCGACCGCTCGCTCAGGGGCGGCGATCGGGCCACGAACGCATCCGTGGTCATCGGGTTCGCTACTGGAGGACCGTGATGCTCTGGAAGGCACCGGCGTGGGCCAGCGAGTGGAAGGAGCCCGCGTTCAGCGCCAGCGCCGAGTTCGACGCGTACACGTTCGCCCAGTTGTGGCCCCACCCGCTCAGCGCAGCGCGCTGCGGGAGCAGCTCCACGGACTCATCGTGCAGTTCGGCGAGAGTGACGTCCTTGGACATGTTGTTCACCTCCCCTCCTGGATGAGAGCTCAACAGCCACAAGGAGATACGCGGGGGCGTCGCAGCGGCGTGACGACGGCGTGACGACGGCGTGTCATCTCGAGTATCCGCGGGCCCGGTTCCGGCTCTACTCTCGTGAAAGCACGCAAAGGGGGACCGATCATGCCTGGCCATGACTCGCCGGTCATCTCCGAACTCGACAGCACCACGCTTGGGGCGGGGCTTCAGCTGACCCTGCTCGATGGTTTCCGGCTGGAACGTGCCTGACGGGCCCTCGCCGTGAGCGGACGGGGACAGCGCCTGCTCGCTCTACTCGCACTGCGTGGCGGGGCTACCCGGACGGTGATCGCCGGGATGCTCTGGCCGGACGTGCCCGAGGAGCGGGCCAGGGCGAGCGTGCGGACCACCGTGTGCGAGGTGCAGCGCTCCCTCCCCGGCCTGCTCACCGTCGGACCGCAGACCCTGCGCCTGTCCGCTGAGGTGGAGGTGGACGTCACCGCCCTCCTGGCCCTGGCCGGGGCGGCACTGCGGTCAACGGTCGAACCGGCGGACGGCGCCCTGCCCCAGAGCGTGGTCGATCTCCTGCCCGGCCACCGGCTGTCCGGTCCGCTGCTGGCGGGTTGGACCGACGACTGGGTGCTGGTCGAGAGTGAACGGCTGCACCACCTGCGACTGCACGCCCTGGACGCCTGGGTCGACCGGGCCCTGACGCTCGAGTTCCTTGCGCTGGCGCTGGCGTTGGCCGAGGCCGCGGTCGAGGTCGACCCGCTGCGGGAGAGCGCCCACCGCCGGTTGATGCAGATTCACCTCGCGCAGGGCAACATCGCTTCCGCCGTGCGGCAGTACCACCAGTTCACGGCCCTGCTGCACCAGGCGCTGGGGATCAGACCGAGCCGGCTGATCGCGGAGCTGGCCGACAGCATCCTGCTCGTCAGCCGCTGACCGCGAACTCGGGGTTCCCGCCGACGCAGGTGACCAGCACGCTCACCGTGCGGCCGCCGCGCGTGAAGCCGGTGAGCAGTCCGTCCCCCACCGTGACCGGGGGCACCTGCGACCAGCCGCGATCCGGGGTGGCGGTCACGGTCACCACGGTTCCGGTGCAGGTCGCGGTGACCCTCCCGCCGTCCGTCGTCTGGGTCAGAGTGACCGGTGAGGCACTGGGGTCGGGGGTCGGGGTCGGCGAGGGCAGGAGGCTGGCCGTCGAGGTCGCGGAGGGTGAGGCGGTCGGCGTGGGCGTCGGGGTCGGCGCGTGGGTGTGCGGACTCGTCGTGGAGGTCGTCGTCGTCGACGAGGCCTCCGTGGTCGCGGGCGTCGTCGCCCCCTGGGCGAGCACCGCGGCGCCGGCGCCGGGGGTAGCAGCCGTGGACGGAGCGGTCGTCGGCGTGGTCACACCGGCCCCACGGCCGCCGGTGCTCCGACTGGTGGTGGTGAGGTCCCTCGATGCGCTCAGGCTCGCCACCGAGGTGGGCTGGGCCGCGGACGGGATGCTGCCGTCCGACAGGTCGGAGACCTGCCCCTGCGGCGGGGCGAACGAGGTCGAGGCGTCGGGGAGCACCAGGGTATTCGTACCCCCGAGTTGGGCCCCCGCAGAGCGGATGGCCCAGGTGGCCAGGGTGGCGGTGCTGACCACGGCGAGCACCCAGATCAGCGAGGCCACCGCGATCCGTCGCACGTTGCTGTCACGCCCCGCCGACCGGCGTCCGCTGACGTGGCCGGTCTGCACGTTCCGGCCCTGCTGCGACCGCTCGGCCTCGCGCCGGGCGCGGCGCGTGGCCCCTGCAACGTCCGGCCCGGTCATCTGCACACCCCCGACGTCGGCCTTGGCGGACGGCTCGGCCCGTGCCCCGCGCAGCAGTGCGGCGCAGCGTGAGGTCGGGCCTCCTCACCCGCACGGTACTCCCCTCTTCGCCCCCATTCGTGCGTCACACAGGGTGAATGGGCATCCAGCATTACGAGGAATTCGCCACGACGGGATACCGTCCTGAGAATGGCTGTGATCCTGCTCGTGGAGGACGACGCCGGTATCCGCTCGGCATTGACCCGGGCGCTTACCGAGCGCGGTCATGCGGTGACCTGGCAACCCGCGGGTCTGCCGGGGCTGCAGGCGGTGATCGACGAGCGCCCCGATGTGGTCCTGCTGGACCTCGGCCTGCCCGACGTGGACGGCGCCCAGGTGCTCACCATGATGCGGGCGGTGAGCGACGTCCCGGTGATCGTCGTCACAGCGCGGGACGACGACGCCGACGTGGTCAAGGCGCTGGACGCCGGGGCGGACGACTTCGTCACCAAGCCGTTCGGCGCCGACCACCTCGAGGCCCGCATCCGCGCCGTCCTGCGCCGCAGCGCCGGGCAGCGCGCCGATGGCCCGCTCACCGTCGGCGACCTCGTGGTCGACCCCCGTACCCGGTCGGCATCCCTGGAGAACCGCCCCCTGGAACTGTCCCGCAAGGAGTTCGACCTGCTGTATGCACTCGCCCAGCGTGCGGGCGAAGTGGTCAGCAAGCGCGAGCTGCTGGCCGAGGTGTGGCGCCAGCCCTACGGCGGTGGGGACCGGACCGTGGATGTACACCTGTCCTGGCTGCGCCGCAAGCTCGGGGAGACCGCCGCAGAGCCGCGCTACCTGCACAGCACCCGCGGTGTCGGTGTGCGCCTGGCCGCTCCTGACGGCGACTGAGGAGCGGAACCTTGCGCCGCCGGCTGACCTTTCTGGTCGCTGCCACAACGTCGGCCGTCGTGCTCGCCTTCCTGGTCCCCCTGGCCCTGCTGCTGCGCACCCTCGCCGAGGAGAAGGTCCTCGCCGCGTCCACCGAGCGTGCGCTGACGGTGATGTCGATCGCCGCCGACAGTCCCGAGAACAACAAGGCCAAAGTGGAGGGCTACCTGGCCGGTCAGCCGTCCGGTGCCACGACCACGCTCTACCTGCCCGACTCCGTCGACCGCATGATCGGCGACCAGGTCAGCGACGACTGGGGCGTGGCGGAGGCCATCCGGCGGGGTAAACCGTTCAGCCGCAAGGACAACGGCACCGTGATCAGCTACCGCAGCTACCGCGTCGCCAATGCCCAGGACGACAAGGTGTACGTGGTGCGAGATGCGGTGTCGCCGCAGATGCTCCACGCCGGGGTGCTCCGCAGCACCCTGATCATCGTGGCCCTGGGGCTGGTCCTGCTGGCCGCCGCCGTGCTGGCGGCGGACCGGCTCGCCCACCGGGTGAGCGAGCCGATCCGGGAGGTGGCCCAGGCGGCCGACGCCATGCGCGAGGGCACGCTGGACGTGCGGGTGCCCGAGACCGGGATGCCCGAGGTGGTGACCCTCGCCCGGGCCCTCAACCGGCTGGCCGAGCGGGTCGCCCGGCTGCTCTCGGCCGAGCGCGACGCGGTCGCCGACCTCTCCCACCGGCTGCGGACCCCGGTCACCGCGCTCCGCCTGGACACCGAGATGATCAATGATCCGGACGTGAGCGAGCGGCTCCGGGATCACATCACCCAGCTCGAGCGGACCGTGGACGCGATCGTGCACGACGCGCGCCGTCCGGTGCGTGCCGACGCGGTCGGCTCGTGCGACGCGGCCAAAGTGGTCCGCGACCGGGTGGACTTCTGGTCGGCCCTTGCCGAGGAGCAGGACCGCCCGCTGCGCACCGCCGTGCCGAACCGGCCACTGCCGGCCAAGGTGAGCGCGGACGACCTGAGCGACGTGGTCGACGTGCTGCTCGACAACGTGTTCGCCCACACCGACGACGGGGTCCCGATCGAGGTCTGGGTGGTGCCCCGGGCCGACGGCGCCATCGTGCTCACGGTCGAGGACGGTGGCCCCGGTCTGCCGGCCGGCGACATCGTCTCGCGAGGCAGTTCGGGGGCCGGGTCGACCGGTCTCGGGCTCGACATCGCCCGACGCGCCGCCATGGCCTCGGGAGGCTGGCTGGAACTGGGTCAGTCCCGGCTCGGTGGAGCGCTGGTGCGGGTCGTGCTCGGGCGTGCCGCAGGGTGAGGCGAGGACCCGTGAGGGTGGATCCGGGTGACATTCGGCGTGATGTTCATCACATGGCATCAAGGCCCGGGGCCGTCGCGCCGTCGAGTGTTTGACCGGGTCTTGACCTGCGTCTGACGGCGGCTTCACGGCCGCCGACGAAAGCTGGGGGATATGAGACGCCTGACGATCACCGATCGCGATCGCGCCCGCCGAGTCATGTCCCTGGTGACCGGTGGGATCACGATCGGCGCGGTGGCCGCCACCGGGGCAGCGATCGGTCTGGCCGAGCACGAGACGGCGCTGCGCACCGCCCAGAAGAAGCTGCAGAAGGCCCAGGCGGCCGCCGCCCTCCAGACGACGGCCACCACGGCCGCGTCCCGGGCCCAGGCGACCGGGCGGTCCACGCACGTGTTCAGCGCCCCGCCGTCCGGCGGGGAGCAGCAGGTGGCCGGAGCCTGGGCCGGCACGGCGGCGAAACCCGCGGCGACCACCTCCCGCGCTGCCGCCACGGCGGCGAAGAAGGCTGCCGCCACGGCCGCGAGGAAGGCT
>JBAPWU010000324.1:0-2437 GCA_049283855.1 Kineosporiaceae bacterium | reverse complement strand
GAGCGAGACCGTGTGCTCGCCCCAGCCGCCCCGCCGGTCCAGGGCGACCGGCATCCGGGTGACCACGCTGACCACGCCCTCCTGCTCGCCGGCGCTGCGGGCGAAGGCGACCGCGTTGCCGGTGGTGGTGGCCAGCGGGGTGTAGCCGGCGCGGGGTCCGGTGAAGAACTCGGGGTGCTCCCGGCGCAGCCGCAGCGCCCGTGAGGTGACCAGCAGCTTCTCGGCGGCCAGCGTGGTCGCCGGGGCGCCGCCGTCCAGCTCGGCGAGCAGGGCGCGCCGGGCGGCGAAGTCGACCGGACGGCGATTGTCCGGGTCCACCAGGGAGTGGTCGACCAGCTCGCACCCCTGGTAGACGTCGGGCACCCCGGGCATGGTCAGCTGCACCAGCTTCTGGCCGAGCACCGCGACCCGGGCCGGGGGGTCGAGCAGCGTGCAGAACGCACCCACCGAGGCGATCAGCTCCTCGTCGGCGAGCACGGCCCGGGCGAAGGCGGCGACCGCCTCCTCGTAGGGCGGGAACGGACGGGTCCAGGAGGTGAACCGCTTGGCCTCGCGGGTCGCCTTCTCCAGGTAGCGGGTGAGCCGCTCGGCCGAGATCGCCCCGCTTCCCGGGCCGCCCGAGCCGTCCCAGGTGCCGACCAGGGTCTGCCAGACGAGGTAGACGGTGGCCGGGTCGGGCAGCGCATCGCCGGCCCGGTAGGGGGCCGCCGCCTCGGTCCACTCGCGGACCGCCTCGGTCCATTCCCCGACCAGTTCGGTCAGCGCGTACAGCCGGGCCCGCACGTCCTCGGAGCGCTTGGTGTCGTGCGTGGACAGCGTGGTCATCGTGGCCGGCCAGTCCCGCTGGATCCGGGTCGCGTAGTCGTGGAAGTCCTCCGGGGGGACCCCCACCACCCGCGGGTCCCCGCCGACCTCGTTCAGGGCCACCAGCCGATGCCAGCGGTAGAACGCCGTGTCCTCCACGCCCTTGGCCATCACCGGTCCGCAGGTCTGCTGGAAGCGGACGACGAACTCGGCCCGGCGTTCCCCCTCCCGGGGGGTGGGGCGCGCGGTGACCGCCCGGTCCAGGACCAGGTCGCGGATCAGGTCGAGGGTCTCCCGCGACCATTCCGGCAGCCTGGCCCGGGCCAGGTCGCAGGCCGCGTCGAGGTGGGCCTCGGCGTCGGGCTCGATCGGCTCCCCGGGCACCACGTAGGCCCGGTAGCGCTCGAAGGCCACCAGCAGCTCGACCAGGCAGAGGTGCAGCTGGCGGCGGGTGTGGTCGCGCAGGGTGAGGTCGTCGCGACAGATGTCCACGGCCAGGTCGACCAGCCGGGCCACCTCGGCGTACAGGGTGCCCTCGACCACCTCGCGCTTGGCCGCCTCCACCACGACCCCGAAGTCGGGGGAGTCGCCGGTCAGCTCGGTGAGCAGCGCCGCCAGCGGGGCGGCCGCGGCGGGGTCGACGAAGAGACCGCCGATCCGGTGCAGCCCGTCGTACCCGGTGGTGCCGGCGCAGGCCCAGTCGGCGGGCAGGCGCTCGTCGCCCTCCAGGATCTTCTCCACCACCACCCACTGGTTCCCGCTGGCCCCGGCCAGGCGGCGCAGGTACCCCCGGGGGTCGGCGAGCCCGTCCGGGTGGTCGATCCGCAGCCCGGTGAGGTCCCCACGCTCGACCAGGTCCAGCAGCAGGGCGTGGGTCGCGTCGAAGACGGCCGGGTCCTCCACCCGGACGGCGGCCAGGGTGTCCACGTCGAAGAAGCGCCGGTAGTTGAGCTCCTCGTCCCCGACCCTCCACCAGGCCAGCCGGTACCACTGCCGGTCGACGAGTTCCTCGATCGGCAGTTCCTCGGTGCCCGGACGCAGCGGGAAGATGTGGTCGCCGTAGCGCAGCACCCCGCCGTCCACCGGGTCGTGCTGCACGGTCAGCTCGCCCGCGGCGAGCACGGTGCCGATCCGGTTGCCCAGCACCGGCATCAGCACGGCGCGGTTCTCCACGCTCCAGTCGACGTCGAACCAGCGGGCGAACGGCGAGCTCGGCCCGTCGCGCAGCACCGACCACAGGGCGGCGTTCAGCCGCACCGGCGTCGGCACCGCCATGTGGTTGGGGACCACGTCGGCGACCGCCGACAGCCCGGCGGCGCGCAGGGCCGCGCTCATCCGGTCGAAGGCCTCCCGGCCGCCGGCCTCGGTGTTCAGCCGGGAGTGGTCCACCACGTCGTAGCCGTGGGTCGAGCCGGGTGCCGGCTCGAGGATCGGGGACAGGTAGGCGTGCGAAACCCCGAGCGCCGCCAGGTAGCCGGCGACCGCGCCCACGTCGTCGAACCCGAACCCGCCGTTCACCTGCAGCCGGTAGGTGGCGAGCGGGGTCGCCGACCTCACTTCCGCTTCCTGCGGCCCGAGCGGGCCGGCGGGTCGGCGGGGGCGGGGGCCGGGGTCTGGCGGCGCAGGGCCGGCT
>JBAPWU010000323.1:0-9840 GCA_049283855.1 Kineosporiaceae bacterium | reverse complement strand
GGGCGGTCCTGGACATGAACCACATCTGGCTGCACATCTGGCCGGTGATCACCGCCCCGGTGGAGCAGCTCACCGCGCTGAAGCGCACCATCGCCCCGCTGACCGTGGGAGCCGGCGTCGAGGAGGTCGTCGCCCAGGGCCGGATCGCGCTGGACGGCGCCGCACCGGTGGCTGTGTCAGCCCGCTTCTACTACCAGCCCGGGTCGGGGGTGGAGGTCTCGGTCAGCGGTCCGCCCCGCTCCCGGCTCCAGCCGCTGGACGACTACGCGCAGAAGGTGCTGCGCTCACGCCGGCGCGGAACGGTGTACCCCTACGAGGTGGTCCCGCTGCTGATCGAGGGAGGTGGGACCTTCGTCGAGCACGACCTGCTCGACGACTCCGACGACTCCGACGACCCCGGCCGCCCCGACGACCCCCACGGCGCCCACGGCCCGCGGCTGGTCGAGGTGACCCGCCCGCCCGGCGGCAACCGGGCCGGCGTGGTGGTCGGGGTGGCGAGCTCCCCGTCCGGGCGCTTCCCCGAGGGGATGCGTCGCGTCGTCCTGATCGGGGATCCGACGAAGGCCCTGGGCGCCGTGGCCGAGCCGGAGTGCTCGCGGATCATCGCCGCGCTCGACCTGGCCGAGCAGCTGGGTGTCCCGGTGGAGTGGTTCGCCCTGTCGGCGGGGGCGAGGATCTCGATGGACAGCGGCACCGAGAACATGGACTGGGTGGCCCGGGCCCTGCGCCGGATCATCGAGTTCACCCAGGACGGTGGCGAGATCAACGTCGTGGTCACCGGGATCAACGTCGGCGCCCAGCCGTACTGGAACGCCGAGGCGACGATGCTGATGCACACCAAGGGAATCCTGGTGATGACCCCGGACAGCGCCATGGTGCTGACCGGGAAGGCCTCGCTGGACTACTCCGGCGGGGTCTCCGCCGAGGACAACTTCGGGATCGGCGGCTACGACCGGGTGATGGGCCCGAACGGGCAGGCCCAGTACTGGGCGGTCGACCTGGCCAGCGCGGTCGATGTGCTGTTCGCGCACTACGCACACAGCTACCTGGCGCCGGGCGAGTCGGTGGCCCGGCGGGTGGCGACGAGCGATCCGCACGATCGCGACGTGTGCACCTATCCCCACCCGGACACCGACAGCGACTTCCGCACGGTGGGCGACATCTTCTCCCCGGTGGCCAATCCCGAGCGCAAGAAGCCCTTCGACATCCGCACCCTGATCGCCGCGGTCGCCGACGCCGACCACGCCACGCTCGAACGCTGGGCCGGCATGGCGGACGCCGAGACCTGCGTCGTGATCGACGCCCACCTCGGCGGCCACCCGGTGTGCATGCTGGGGATCGAGTCCAGACCCGTTGCCCGGCGCGGATTCCCGCCCACCGATGGGCCGGAGACGTGGACCGCGGGGACGCTGTTCCCGCGGTCGTCGAAGAAGGCGGCCCGCGCGATCAACGCGGCCTCGGGCAGCCGGCCCCTGGTGGTCCTGGCGAACCTGTCCGGCTTCGACGGCTCACCGGAGTCGATGCGCCGGCTCCAACTGGAGTACGGCGCCGAGATCGGCCGCGCGGTGACGAACTTCCGGGGACCGATCGTGTTCGTCGTGGTCTCCCGCTATCACGGGGGAGCGTTCGTGGTGTTCTCCAAGGCGCTCAACGACCGGATGCAGGTGCTGGCCGTCGAGGGCTCGTTCGCCTCGGTGATCGGGGGAGCGCCGGCTGCGGGCGTGGTCTTCACCGGGGAGGTGGAGACCCGGACCTCCGCCGACCCGCGGGTGCGGGCCCTGGAGCGCTACCTGGGGAGCGTGGGGGATGTCGAACGCGCGCTGCAGCGCAGCGAGCTGACCGAACTGCGCGCCGTCGTCCGCGCCGAGAAGCTGCGTGAGGTGGCCGCCGAGTTCGACGCCGTGCACTCCATCCAGCGGGCCGTCGAGGTCGGCTCGGTCGACGCCATCATCCCCGCCCACCGACTCCGCCCCGCCCTCATCACCGCCCTCAACCGCGACCTCCCCACCCCCCGTTGACCCCCTCCCCCATTGGGCACAACGTCACACGGTGCCCGTCTGGTGGGCACGGTGTCACACGGTGCCCGTCGGCAATGGGCGCAATGCCACACGGTGAGGCGGAATCGAACACGCCGCGTGACAATGCCGACGGGGAGTCCCGGGCGAGCCTGGCTCGGCGACGGCATCACGCGTTGTCATCGCTCCGGCGCCTACGTGCGGAGTCCGGCCCACGTCGGGCGAGCACGGTGTGACATCGCGCCCAGCCGACGAGCACTGCGTGACACCGTGCCCGCCGAGAGGGAGGGGAGGCGACGGGATGAGGACGAGGACGGGACGGGGACGGGGACGGTCAGGGGCTGGTGAGGCCGTGGACGACGGTCAGGGACTCGCTGAGGGACTCCAGGTAGGCGCGGGAGACGTCGAAGGGGGCCAGCCCGGTGCCGGCGATGGCGTCCAGGTCGTCGCGCTCATGCGCGAGGACGGCGTTCAGCGCGCGCCCCGCCTCGCCCACGCCGTCGAGCAGCGCGGCCCGGGCCTGCTGGCCGATGCCCGCGCCCTCGGCCACCTCTGCCGGCTCGCTGCCCAGCAGATCCGCGCACCCCGACAGCAGCCCGACCGTGTAGGCGAGATCGCTCTCCCGCGTGGCCAGCCGCTGACAGGCGTATGCGCGGGCCAGCACGCTCCACAGCTCGTCGGTGCGGCTGCGCATCCTGCCCCCCTCGAGCAGGGTCACCACGACCCAGGAGCGCAGCCGGCGCGGGCCGAGCAGCACGATCGACTGGTGCAGCGAGGTGATCTCGTTGCGGGCGCCGTTGGCCGCCGAGTTCGCCGTCCGCAGCAGGCGCATGGTCAGCCCGGGGTCACTGCCGACCATCTGCTCGATCTTCTGGATCGGCACCTCGGGATCGCCCAACTGGTTGAGCAGACGCACGCAGACCAACTGGATGGGCGAGAGCGTGCGCCCCTCCAGCACGCTGGGGCGCTGCAGGAAGGAGCCCTGGAACAGCTCGAAGCCCAGGGCGATGCACCGCTGCAGGGTGGCGGCGTCGGAGATGTCGCTGGCCAGCAGGGTCGCCCCACTGGACCGCGCGGCCTCGACCAGGGCGCCGAGCATCCCGGACGGCACGTCGTCCACGTTGATCGCAACGAAGTCGGCCATGCCGAGCAGCACTCCGTGCGCCACATCTCCGCGGTAGCCCTTGAGCGCGATCCGGTACCCGATCTCGGCCAGGTTGCGCAGCCCGAGCAGCAGTTCGTGGTCGATCACCATCCGCTCGCCGATCTCCACCACCACGTTCTCGGGCTCGACCGGGATGGGGATCACCCCGGTGACGAAGGCCCGGGTGAAGTTGATGAAGACCGGCCGCCCGTTGGCGAGGGCATCGATCCCGAACGTGCCGAAGGTCGAGGCGATCAGCTGAGAGGTCGCCTGGTCGCCACCGACCGCGGCGCCGTCGTCGGCCTCGGCCGCTCCGGAACGGAAGAGCAGTTCGTAGGAGACGATGCGGCGCTCGGCATCGTAGATCGCCTGGCGGCCGACCCGGGTGTGGCGGACCAGGTCGGCATGCCCACCCTCACGAGGCGAGGGAACCGCCGCTCCGGGTTCGCCCGCGACCTGGCCAGGGCCGGCCGGATCGAGGATATGTGCGGACATGACAGGTCTCCCTCTCGAGCGATCTCAGCGACAAACCAGTGAGAGCAATCCGGAGCCGTACCCGGCGATCTCGATCTTCACGTCCATCCGGTTCCCCACCATGGCGCTCATCGCGGCGAGATCCGCGGGAACGACACCGTTCGGGCCGAGCAGCTCGTAGAGGCGCACGTGAGGGGCATTCGGCACATTGAAGGCCGCGGCCAGCACGTTGAGCACCTCGTAGCAGTTGTCCCGCAGCGCCGGGTAGAGGTCCCGCTCGGCGATCGCGTCGTCCACGCCGCCCTTGGGCAGCATGGCCAGCGCGCCGCCGAGCCGGGCCCCCGCTTCGAGGTTGATCACGGCCAGGGCCGAGACGGCGAGCTTGTCGGTCACGTACACGGCCACCAGGTTCGAGGCCCTGGGCGGCAACGGCTGTGCGTCGGACAGCGTGGTGTCCCGCCCGATCAGTCCCTCCAGGATGGAGCGGATGGCGTGCCGGCTGGGCATGGGGGACGTCGTCAGTGTGTTCATGCGGACACCACCGTTCCGAGGACCTCGAGGAAGTGTTCTGGGGTGAAGGGCTTGGCGATCACGCCGAGGGCGCCTGCCTCGGCGGCCTGGTCACGCATCTCCTCCGAGCCCTCGGAGGTGACGAAGCAGAAGGGGATGGTCGAGCCGGCCGCCCGCAGCGCCTTCAGGAACTCGATCCCGTTCATGTTGGGCATGTTCCAGTCGGAGAGGATCACGTCAGGGGACTCCGCCCCGACCAGGTCCAGGGCCTGCTGCCCGTCCTCGGCCTCGAGGATGACGTGCCCGGACAGCCCCGCCTGGCGAAGGGTGCGGACGACGATCATCCGCATCGCCCTGCTGTCGTCGGCAACCAGGATCTTCATGACTGTGTCTCCAGAACGTCGTCGTACGATCCGGGCCAGCTCACGCCGCTGACCGGCTCCTGGGGCAGTGCCGGGCGCACCGTCAACTGGATCACCTGGCCCAGCACCGAGGCACTCACCCGGACTCCGTGCTCGCCCGCGCCGGAGGCCGACTGCACGACGTTCGCCGTGGGCAGAGAGAGCCTGCAGGAGTGGCGGATCAGTGACTTCACGTTGCCGGCGATGATGTTCCCGAGTTCGGAGACCACGTCGAGGAGATCCTCCGGCGACGGGTCTGCGACCCTCATCAGCCTCGCCGCGATCACCCGGCCGACCAACAGCGCCGTCTCGACCTCGACCACGGTGTACGAGTCGTCGGCGCGGTCGTGGATGACCAGGCGCGACTCCAGCACGGGCCCCGGCCCGATCGGCTCGCCTGCGCTCGGCGCGACCTCGTCGGCCCCGAGCAGCGATCCCAGGACCTCGAGCAGGAGCGCCTCGAGGTCGTCGCGAGCCTCCTCGAACTCGTCGATGACGCTCATCCGGCACCTCCGGTGTGTCGGAAGACGACCGCCTTGCCCAGCTCCATCCGCTGGAAGGCGCCGTCCAGGTTGAGGGTGGACTCGGCTCCTCCGAGAACGAGGAAACCGCCGGGACGCAGGACCTTTCGCACATGCGACAGGACGGTGCGCTTGGTCTCGACGTCGAAGTAGATCAGCACGTTGCGCAGGAAGACGACGTCGCACGTCGGCACGTTCATCGCCGGCAGCGCGAGGTTCCCTCGCTCGAACCGGCACATCTCCCGGACCGGCTGGCGCACGACCCATTCCCGGCCGACCTGCTCGAAGTACTTGACCAGATAGGGCGCGCGCATCCCGCGGTTGACCTCGATCTGGGAGTACTTCGCCGCCCGGGCCCGCTCGACCATCGTGGGCGAGATGTCGGTACCGATGATCCTGGCCGCCCAGCCTGGGTGGGCCGTCTTCCACTCCAGCAGCAGCATCGCCAGCGAGTAGGCCTCCTGGCCACTCGAGCAGGCCGCCGACCAGACGGTGAGCTGGTGCCCCCTGGCATCGGCCGCCACCTCGGGCAGGAGGTGCTCGACGAAGGCGTCGAACGGGCGCGCGTCCCGGAAGAACGAGGTCTCGTTCGTGGTCAACGCATCCACCACGCTCTCGCGCAGCGGCTCGTCCCCCTGGCGGAGCCTGCTCACCAGGCCGCCGAGATCTGCCCCCAGGGCGCGGGCGATCGGTGCCAGGCGGCTCTCGACCAGGTACTCCTTGCCCGGCTTGAGGTCGATGGAACTGCGCTGGCGCACCATCTGGGTCACGAACGTGAAGTCCGTGGCGGAGATGCTCACCGGGCCACCTCCACCGTGGCGGGTGTGGAGGCCGACGTGGATGCGGTGGCCGGGCCGCAGGAGCGCCCGAGCGCGGACAGCACCTCGGAGGTCACCCGCGGCAGCGGCACCACCGAGTCGGCCAGGCCGGCGTTGGCGACCGCACCGGGCATGCCCCAGACCACACTGGTCGGTTCGTCCTGCACGATGATCTCGCCGCCGGCGGTGCGGACCAGCCGCGCGCCCTTCTCCCCGTCGCGGCCCATCCCGGTGAGCACGACGGCCAGCAGCCGATCGGCGTAGACGGTGACCGCGGACCGGAAGAGGACGTCGACGGCCGGGCGGCAGAAGTTCTCCGGGGGGGCGTCACTGAGCCGGACGACGACCCCGGCACCACGGCGGCGCACCTCCAGGTGGCTTCCACCCGGGGCGATCAACACCCGGCCCGGGACCACCGCATCGCCCTCCGCGGCCTCGGTGACCCGCAGCGGGCACGTCGCGTCGAGTCGCTGGGCCAGGAGCCGGGTGAAGACCGGCGGCATGTGCTGGACGATCAGGATCGGCACCGGCAGCGTCGGGGGGAGCCCGGTGAGCACCTTCGACAGCGCGTCCGGGCCGCCGGTGGAGGACCCCAGCACGATGGCCTGGAAGGGGCCCGTGCGCTGGCCCCGGGGGCCGGGCGGCGGGGCCGGCACCCGTGCGGCCTGCGCGGAGCGCACCCCGATCCCGGTCAGCGCCTTCAGTTTGGGGATCAGCTGCTCGCGCACGTTCGCCAGGCTCTGCGCGAAGCCGGCCACGTTGGACGGCTTGGTGACGTAGTCGCTGGCACCGGCGGTCAGGGCGTCCAGGGTCGCCGAGGCGCCCCGCTCGGTGAGCGTGGAGAACATCACGATCGGCAGTCGCCGGTGGGTGCGCCGGATGGCGCGGACGGCGTCGATGCCGTTCATCACCGGCATCTCGATGTCCATCGTCACCGCGTCGGGGGCCAGCTGTGCGACGCGCTCGACGGCCACCTGGCCGTTCTGCGCGGTACCCACCACCTCGATCTGCGGATCGGCGGCCAGGGCGTCGCTGACCAGCTTGCGGATGACGGCCGAGTCGTCGACGACGAGGATGCGGATCCGCCGGGCGGGGGGGCTCACGCCGGGACCAGCCCGAGCAGGGTGAGCTTGTCGGCGATCACATCGTCCGTGAACGGCTTGACGACGTACTCGTGGGCGCCGGCGGCCAGGGCGCGGACGATGTTGCCCTGCTCGCTCTCGGTGGTGACCATCATCAGGGAGATGTCGCGCAGATCCTCGCGGGCCCGCACCGTCTTGATGAAGGTGAGCCCGTCCATCACCGGCATGTTCCAGTCGACCAGGATCACGTCGGGCCGGGCGCCGGCGTCGAGGACCTCCATGGCCTGGGCCCCGTCACCGGCCTGGGCGACGTCGAATCCGAGGTTGCCCATCAGGCGGGTCAGGATCGACCGCATCACCCGAGAGTCGTCGACAACCAGTGCCAACATGGCGCTCCTTGGATCACATGCCGTCGACGCGGCAGCCGGTGGGGAACAGGGTCACGATGCGAGGGGGGTGCTCGCCGGCGGGCCGGTCAGGTGCGGGCCTCGACACCGACATCGAGCACGCGCCGGGCGTTGAGGGCCAGCAGCAGCTGGTCGGGCAGGGTGTATGCGCCGAGCAGGAGATCCCGCACCCGCTCGTCGACCGTGCTGGGGGTCTGCTCGAACGGCACCTGCGACACCTCCAGGACGCCGCCGATCTCGTCCACCAGCAGGCTCACCGGCTCGTCGTCCACGCGGACGACGACGTTCACCGGTTCCCGTCCGGCATCCGCCGGAGGCAGCCCGAGGCGGGCGCGCAGATCGATCGCGGTCAGCACCTCGCCACGCAGGTTGATCAGGCCGGCGATCTCCGGCGGCGCCAGCGGCACCGGCGTGATCTGTTGCAGCCGGACCACTTCCTGAACCATGGCGACATCCACGCCGAACAGGTACTTGCCGACGTGGAACGTGGACAGCTGGCTCATGCCAGGGCCTCCTCGAACGCGGCGGAGGGGCCGGTCGGGCTCGCCCCGCTGTAGAAGTGCTGATCGGCGGCGAGCACGGCACCCTGCATGTCCACCAGCTCGACGACCTTGTCGCCGACGACGACGCTGCCCACCAGCGCGTGGTCGTCGATGTCGCTGCGGGTGCCCGAGCGCTCGGTTGCGATGTCGAGAATGCGATCGACGACGAAGCCGACGCTGCGTTCACCGCGGGTGTAGACCACCAGTTGCACGGGGGCGTCCGGGTCGCCCGCCTCCGCGTAGGCGCCGAGCAGGGTGGACAGCCGGACCAGGGGCATGATGTGACCGCGGTACTGGACCACCTCCCGCCCGCCGACCCGTTCGATCGAGGCGCCGGCGATCTCCTCCAGGCGGGTGACCATCTCCAGCGGGATGGCGGCACGCCGTCCGCCGGCCACCTCGACCACGAGCACCGGATCGATCAGTTCGACGTCGCTGCCGCCGTCCACCGTGGTCACCCCCAGGGCGTTGGCCAGCACGTTCGAGCGGCGGGCGACCGTCGCAGCATCGAGGATCAGGACGACCGACCCGTCGCCGAGAATGGTCGCCCCGGCGTAGACCGGGATGCCCTTCAGGTGCCGGCCGAGCGGCTTGACCACGATCTCCTGGGTGTCGAGCACGTCGTCGACCACGAGGCCGAACCGCTGCTGCTCGGCGTGCAGGACGACGATGAAACCGCCACGCTCGCTGTCGATGGGGCCGTCCTCGGAGCCGACGCTGTCGGCGGTGCCCATCGGCACCAGGCCCAGTTGCTCGTCGAGGCGGACCAGGGGCAGCAGCATGTCGCGCAGCCGGTAGACCGGGGCGCCCGAGATCAGCTCGATGCCACCGCGGGCATGCTCGCCGGACAGCCGGACCAGCTCCAGCACACTCACCTGCGGCACCGCGTACCGCCTTCCCGCGCAACCGATCGTCAGCGCCGGAATGATCGCCAGGGTGAGCGGGATGGTGAGCCGGAAGGTCGAGCCGGAGCCCAGCGTGCTGGAGACGTCGACGGATCCGCCGATGCCTTCGATCCGGGTCTTCACCACGTCCATCCCGACTCCGCGGCCGGAGACGTTGGTGACCGTGGCAGCGAGCGAGAAGCCCGGCAGGAAGATCAGGTGCAGGATCTCCCGGCGGGTCATCTGGGCCAGTTGCGCCGGCGAGACCACCCCCCGCTCGATCGCCTTGGCGGCGATGCGGTCCGGGTCGATCCCGGCGCCGTCGTCGATGATCTCGAGGTGGACCTGGCCGGCCTCGTGATAGGCCCGCAGCCGCAGCACGCCCTCCTCGGGCTTGCCCGCGGCCTGCCGGACCTGCGGGGTCTCGATCCCGTGGTCGACGGCGTTGCGCACCAGATGGGTGAGCGGGTCCTTGATCGCCTCGAGCACGCTGCGGTCGAGCTCGGTCTCCCGGCCCTCCATCTCCAGGCGCACCTTGCGACCGCACTGCTTGGCCAGGTCGCGGACGACGCGCGGCATCTTGCTCCACACGGCGTCGACCGGCTGCATGCGGGTCTTCATCACCTGTTCCTGCAACTCACTGGTCACCAGCGAGAGGCGCTGTGCAGAGCGGGCGAGCGCGGAGTCCTTGGCGGTGTCCCGTTCGTCGTCGAGGCGGGAGACCAGTTGATTGCGCGCCAGCACGAGCTCGCCGACCAGGCGCATCAGCGAGTCCAGCAGCTCCACGTCCACCCGGACCGAGCTGTCGACGACGCTGCGGTGGGCTCCCTGGGCCTCCAGGGCGCCCTCGACGGCGGCCGGGGTGGTCGACCCGTGGTCGACCATGATCGTGCCGATCGGGCGCTCGTCGCCCAGCGTCTGCTCCATCCGAGCGATCTGGACGGCGTCGGGGGTGGCCTTGCCGGCCTGCACGAGCACCTCGCCGATGGGCGGCGCGGCCGGCGGTTCGGCCTTCGCCGCGGCCGCCTTCTTGGTCTGGGTC
>JBAPWU010000322.1:0-10176 GCA_049283855.1 Kineosporiaceae bacterium | reverse complement strand
GTCACGAGGCGGCGCCCCAGCCGCGGGGCACGCCCGCCGTCCCGGCGTTCCCCGGGCACTCGTACGCCTTCCTGGGCCTTCAGGAGGACGGCACGACGCCGATCGCGTGGGACCCGTGCCGCCCGTTGCACTACGTGGTGCGCCAGGCCGGTGCCCCGGCCGGAGGTGACCAGTTGATCGCCGAGGCGGTCCATCAGGTCTCGGTCGCCACCGGCCTGGTCTTCGTCGACGACGGAGACACCGACGAGACTCCGCTGCCCGACCGGCGCTCGTTCCAGCCGGAGCGCTACGGCGACCGGTGGGCCCCGGTGCTGATCGCGTGGCAGAGCGCGGAGGAGAACGCCGACTTCGCCACGGACATCGTCGGCCAGGCCCGCAGCCTCTCGGTCCGGCGCGGAACGGGACCGGAGGTGTATGTGACCGGTCAGATCCGGCTCGACGCTCAGGCGCTCTCCGAGCTGACCGCGAAACCGGAGGGCGTCGCGCTGGCGCGCTCGGTGATCCAGCACGAGTTGGGTCACCTGGTCGGGCTGGCCCATGTGCAGGACCCGATGGAGGTGATGTTCCCGCAGGCGAACCAGGTGATCACTCAGCTCGGGCCGGGCGACCTGACCGGCCTGTCCGCTCTCGGCCGGGGAGCGTGCGTCGGGGATCTGTGATCCAGCGCCCGGGCGAGCTTGGACGGGTAGCGGCCGGCGGAGGCTCCGGCCCGGGTCAGGCGCTCGCCGACCGCGGTGAGCAGGGCCAGGTCTCCCTCCACGAGTTCGACCTCGAGCTCGGACCAGGTCGACTCGTCGTCGGGCGCCGACGTCCAGGCGCTCACCTGGTCCAGGGCCAGCTCCGCCAGGGGTCTGCCGCCCGCGTCCCACAGGGTGCGAACGGTGCGCCGGGTGCACAGGCGGGCCAGCGGGAGCAGCGGAGCACCGGCGGTGCAGTCCACGACCCGTTCGGTCAGGGCCGGCGGCACCGACGTGCGGGCATCGGCGGGCAGGCGCACCTCGGAGCGCACACCGGCGGCCTTGGGCAGCTTCAGGTGCCATCCGGCGTCTGCGCCGCCACTGCGCCGGCGCAGGGTGATCCCGCGGGTGAGCAGTCGCCGGTCTGCCGTGTCGTAGTACGTGGCGTCGAGATCGTGATGCTCGGGGTCGCCGACGTGGCCGCCGTCGGTCAGATCCGACAGGTCCGGCACGGCGAACCCCGGGCTGAGGTCGAACTTGTGCTCGATCTCGGTGACCACCATCGGTGGCTCGGGGTGTGCCTGGGCGAGCTCGGCTCGCTGGGTCATGACGTCGTCCGATCTCCGCTGTCACTGCGAGCCTTCTTGGTATCGCGGCCAGGCCAACGGCTCGGCGCCGGACGGTGAACGGCGCTCTTCGATCCGTCGAAGCCCCGGTCGGCCCCAGGCCTGCCGGTGTCGGGTGACGGCTCGGGAATGCGACGTGCGCCACGGGTGTAGGGCAGTCTGCTCCTGTGCACTTCGTCGGTGTCGATCTCGCCTGGGGTGAGAACAAGCCCACCGGGCTGGCCGTGCTGGACGGGAACGGGGTGCTCGTGCACGTCTCGGCGGCCCAGGCGGACGAGGAGATCGTCGCCGTGCTGTCGCCGTACGTAGCGGGTGACTGCCTGGTGGCGATCGACGCCCCCTTGATCGTGACGAACGCCACGGGCAACCGGCCGGCGGAGGCGGCACTCAACCGGGACTTCGCGGCGTTCGAGGCCGGCGCCCACCCCGCCAACACGGGCAAGCCCGAGCTGAGCGGGACTCCCCGCGGGGCGCGGGTGAGTCAGCTGCTGGGCCTGGACCTCAACCCCCGGTCGGGCCGCACCCGTCGGGCGATCGAGGTCTACCCGCACCCGGCGACGATCTCCCTGTTCCGGCTCGGCCGCACCCTGAAGTACAAGAACAAGCCGGGCCGCAGCCTGGAGGGGTTGCGCGGGGAGCTGCTGACCCTGATCCGGCTGATCGAGGGGCTCGCCTCGGCGGAGCCCCCGATGCTGGTGGAGGGGGCGGGGTCGCGGTGGTCGCACCTGGTCGCGGCGGTGGAGACCGCCCGGCGCAAGAGCCAGCTTCGGGTGGTGGAGGACCAGGTGGACGCCGTCCTGTGCGCCTATGTCGCGCTGGTCGCCACCCGGCATCCGGAGCGGGTGACCACCTACGGCGACGGCGACACCGGCTACATCGTCACCCCGACGCTTCCCGCCGATCACCGCCCGGCCCCCCGGGGTGAACCGGTGGCCGGCGTGATCGGGGTGGACGCCGACCCGGTGCGTGCGGCGGTCCAGGTGTACTCGGCCCAGCAGGACGCGCTCGGCGACGCGGGGTCGGGGTTCGTCGCCCTGGTCCGGGCGATCCTGGACGAGGCCGGCATCAACTACTCCAGCGTCACCGGGAGGATCAAGAGCGTCGCGTCCTTCGCGGCCAAGGCCTCTCGTCGGGTCGACGGCGAGCTGCTGTTCCCGGACCCGCTGCGCGACGTCACCGACCAGATCGGCGTCCGGGTGATCACCTACGTGCTCAGCGACGTCAGCGCGGTGGCGGATCTGCTCGCCGACCAGGTGGTGGTCACCGATGACCGGGACATGGGGCAGGAGACCGCGAGCCAGGGCAGGTTCGGATACGCCAGCCGTCACCTGCTGATCCGGCTTGACCCGGCCCGGGCGGCCCAGCCCGACTTCGAACGGCTGTGGGGGCGTCAGGCCTCGGTCCAGATCCGGACCGTCCTGCAGCACGCCTGGGCGGAGTTCGAGCACGACATCCGTTACAAGGGAACGGTTCCCGAGGAGCACGCGCCGGAGTTCGACCGCAGGTTCACCCTCGCCGCCGGCCTGCTCGAGCTGGCCGACCGGGAGTTCTCGACCATCCGCGACCGGCTGCGCAGCGCCCCTGCCGGCGTCCTGGACAGCCAGGACGACGACCCGCGGATCGCGTCGCGCGAGCTCGCCGCGTTCCTGGCGGGCCAGTACGCCGACGCCGGGTGGTCGCGGACCGACCACTACGACTGGATCTCCGGCCTGCTGCTCGAACTCGGCATCACCTCCCTGCAGGAACTGAGCGACGTGCTCCGCCCGGTGAACGAGCGGGACCTGACCGGGCGGATGGCCTACCGCTACCCGCCCGGCGCGGTGCGACGCCTGGACGACGCGCTGCTGGCCGTCTTCGGTGACCGGTACATCGGGCTCTACGGCAACGCGCACCGGGCGGAGTCGTTGCGTTCGCGGCTGGAGAAGCTGGCCGGCCCCGGCCAGGTCGCGACCTGATCACGCCGGCCAGTCCGGTCGGCACCGTGGTCGAGGGCCGTGGGTGTCATCGCCGCGCTGAGGGGTGCCCAGATGCGTTCGGGTTCGGCGTGGCGTTCGGGGAGGCCGACGATGGCGGCCAGGTCGGCGCCGTCGATGGTTTCGCGTTCGAGCAGGAGCTCGACGACGCGGTCGAGGCTGCTGCGGTTGTGGCGCAGGAGCTCGATGGCGGTGGTCTCGGCCTGGCGCAGGAGCCGGGCGACCTCGGTGTCGATGGAGCGCTGGGTCGCCTCGGCGTAGGGCCGTCCGGCGAACGGGTTGGCACTGCCCGCGCCGTCGGTGCTGTAGCCGATCGGGCCGAGCTCGGGGGACAGGCCCCATTCGCGGACCATGCGGGTGGCCAGGTCGGTGGCGGAGGCGAGGTCGTTGGATGCCCCGGTGGAGGCCTCGCCGAGGACGACGATCTCCGCCGCCCGTCCGCCGAGGCGGACGGCGAGGGTGTCGGTGAGGTAGCTCTCGGGGTAGAGGTGGCGGTCGGCTTGGGGGAGTTGCTCGGTGACGCCGAGGGCGGACCCGCGGGGCAGGATGGTTACCTTGGCGACGGGGTCGGCGTGCGCGGACAGGACCGCGACCAGGGCGTGGCCGGCCTCGTGGACCGCGACGGCGTCCTTCTCGTCGGGCAGCAGCGCGTTGGAGGAGTCGCGGCGCCCGATCAGGAGCCGGTCGCGTGCGGTGTCGAAGTCGGCGGCGCTGATGATGCCGCGGTCGGCGCGGACGGCGTTGATGGCGGCCTCGTTGACCAGGTTGGCGAGGTCGGCCCCGGAGAACCCGGGTGTGCCGCGGGCGACGACGGCGAGGTCGACGTCCGGATCGAGGGTCTTGCCTCGGCCGTGGATGGCCAGAATGGCTGCGCGTTCGCTCTGGTTGGGCAGGGGGATCTCGACCATGCGGTCGAAGCGTCCTGGGCGTAGCAGTGCCGGGTCGAGGGTCTCCGCGCGGTTGGTGGCGGCGATGACGACGATGCTGGCGCCGGGTTCGAAGCCGTCCATCTCCGACAGCAGTTGGTTGAGGGTCTGTTCGCGTTCGTCGTTGGACCCGTAGCCGCCGGGGCCGCGGCGTCCGCCGATGGCGTCGATCTCGTCGATGAAGATGATGGCGGGGGAGCGTCTGCGGGCGTCGTCGAACAGCGACCGGACCCGGGACGCGCCGACACCGACGAACATCTCGACGAAGCTGGAGCCGGACAGGGCGAAGAACGGGACTCCGGCTTCACCCGCGACGGCCCGGGCGAGCAGGGTCTTGCCGGTGCCGGGTGGGCCGACCATCAGGATGCCCTTGGGACCGACGGCTCCGGCGCGGGCGTACTTGTCGGGGTGCTTGAGGAAGTCGACGACCTCCATCACCTCGGCCTTGGCGGCCTGATAGCCGGCGATGTCGGCGAAGCGGGTGGTGGGCTTGTCCTCGTCGTAGAGCTTGGCCTTGGACTTGCCGATGCCCATGATCCCGCTCAGTCCTCCACCCGATCCGAGCTGCTTGCGGCTCGCCCGCCGGATCCACAGGAACAGGCCGACCATCAGCAGCAGCGGCAGGAAGGAGAACAGGGCGGCCCAGATCGAGGTCGTGCTGGCGATCGTGCCGGTGACCTGGACCCTGTGAGCCGTCAGCAGGGACGACAGGCTGCTGTCGTTGAGTGCGGTCGGGATCGTGGTGGCGTAGGGGGCCCCGCCCACCAGGGTGCCGCTGACGGTGCCGGTGTCGCTGATCGCGGCGGTGGCGACCTTGTTCGCGGTGACGTCGGTGACGAACGTGGTGTAGTCCAGGGTCTGGGCCGACGTGCCCGGGACAGGGATCAGCCAGCTCAGGATCGCGATCATGACGACCGATGGCCAGATCCAGCGCCTCCAGCCGGGGGTGGCTGGGGGGCGGGGTGGGCTCGAGGTCGAGACGGAACTGCTCACCACGACCACCTGGTCGTCGATTCCAGGAAGAGCCGCATGGCGTTCTCCTCGCTCCGGCAGGGGGCTGACTCAGTGTCGCCGTGGGCCTGCAGGATTCATCTGACGCCTTCTTCCTGAGCATTGGCTGTGAGGGCTCTTGGTTGACCCTGCGGTTGAACCCTGCCTGGCGGCGGCCCCGGCAACCCCGAGCCCGGGTCGGGTGGCTCGACCAGGGCACGCGCGCATACTGAATCCTGAACCACAGCAACGAAGGAGGGCCCGATGTCTCGACGACGGCTCAGCCCCGGCCCACGCACCCGCGCCGTCACCGTCCTCGTCGTGGCAGCCTCGACCGTCGCAGTCGGCTCCGCCGACGCACACCTGACCGTGGCCTCTGTGCCTCAGGCCCTCCCGGCGCAGGCAGCCCCGGCGCCGGACCCCTCGCTTCTGGCCGCGCTCCAGAGACGCCACGCCGCCGTGTCACCCGCGACGCCGGTCACCCCAGCACCGTCATCGACCACGTCGGAGCCGACCTCGGCGACGGCCGATTCCCTCGTCGCGCTGAAGCCGGCCTCCTCGGCGCCCGCCAGCGCCATGATCGCGCCGGGCATGCCCGCCGTCGCACTGGCGGCCTACCAGAACGCCCAGGCCGCCCTGTCACGGTCACGCCCGACCTGTCGGCTGTCCTGGGCGCTGCTCGCCGGCATCGGAACGGTCGAGTCCGACAACGGCCAGTACGGGGGCGCGACCCTCGGCACCGACGGCGTGGCCCGGCCCGCGATCATCGGGATCGCCCTGAACGGCTCCGCGCCCGGCACCAGTGTCGTGCACGACACGGGCAACGGCCGGTGGGACGGTGACCCGCTCTACGACCACGCCGTCGGACCGATGCAGTTCCTGCCGGGCACCTGGGCCGCCATGGGCACCTCCGCCACGAAGGGGCGAGCAGCCGACCCGGAGAACATCAACGACGCGGCGCTGACCGCCGGGATCTACCTCTGCGCCACCGGAAACGACCTGGCCACCCCGGCCGGCCGACGCGCAGCCGTCCTGCGCTACAACGACTCCGCCAGCTACGCCGACACGGTCCTCGCGCTGTCCGATGCCTACGCCTCCGGGCTGCTCGACCCCGTCATCACCACCGCGTCGACGCCGTCCGGCCCGTCCACAGCGACGGCGTCGGCACCCGCTCACCCGGTCACGGTGATCGCCGCGAAGACATCCAGGCCGTCGCCGACGACCACACCCACCGTGACCGCGGCGACGCCCTCCCCGTCGGCCGCCCCGACGCCGTCCCCGTCCTTGGCGAGTTCGCCCTCACCCAGCCTGAGCGACTCCGTTGAGCCGTCCCCTGCGCCGACCGACTCGCCGTCACCGACCCCGAGCGACTCTGCTGAGCCGTCACCCAGCCCGAGCGACTCTGCTGAGCCGTCTCCTTGGCCGACGGACTCGCCGTCAGCGACCCCGACCCCGACTCCGACTCCGACTCCGACGGACTCGCCGTCACCGTCGCCGATCCCCCTGGTGCCGTCCTCTGCGGGCCCAGACGACGGAGCTCCTTCGACTGGGCCTTCGGTGGTCGTCGTGGACGAGCGGGTTCAGTCAACCGATCCGCGAACGGTGCTCGTGACCTGGGGTCCGCCGACCGCGGCCGCACCGACGCGATATCTCGTGACCCTGCAGGTGTTCCGGCACGGCACGTGGCGTGACCTGCACACCGTGACTGTGGACGAGCCGGCTGCACGGTCGGCCACCTGGGTGGTTCCGAGCGGCACCTACCGGGCGAGCATCGTGACGGTCGGCGCGGACGGACAGTCCGACCCGGCGATCAGCACTCCACTGGTGGTGGGCCAGGCGTGACCGGGTAGCTCACCGGAACATCCCCTGGCAGCCCGGATCAGGCGTCGAGGAGGGCCAGGATCTCCGTGCCGACCCGCGTTGCGGACTGCGGGTTCTGGCCCGTCACCAGCCTCTCCGACACCTCCACGTGCTCGGTGAAGTTCGGGCCCGCGGTGTACGTCGCGCCCTTGGCCTCGAGTGCGTCGGCGAGCAGGAACGGCACGACGTCGGTGAGTCCGACGGCCTCCTCCTCGGCATTGGTGAAACCGGCAACGGTCTTGCCGTCGATGAGCTGACTGCCGTCGGAGAGCCTCAGGTTGACCAGCGCGGACGGTCCGTGGCACACCGCGGCGACGATGCCGCCCGCTTCGTAGATCGTGCGACCCACCCGGCTGACATCGGGATCGTTCGGGAAGTCCCACATCGTGCCGTGTCCGCCGACGAACAGCACCGCGTCGTAGGCGGCCGGGTCGACGTCGGCGAGCCGGGTGGTGTCCTGGAGCTGCGTGCTGATCCGCGGGTCGGACAGGAACTCGTTCTGCGTCTCGTCGGACTCCTCGCGCCCGTCCTGCGGCGGGGTGCCGCCCTGGATGGAGGCGAGGTCCACCTCGACGCCGGCGCCGGTCAGCACCTTCCACGGGTGGGCGGCCTCGCCGACGTAGTAGCCGGTCTTGCGGAGGCCGGCGAGGTCGTCGTGGCTGGTGAGGACGAACAGTGCCTTCGTGGGGGCGCTCATGGTGCTCCTCCTCGGCTGGATCCGCCACGTATCGGACGGCGGAGTCTATCGTGGCGCTGTGGACGCTCCATCAGCTGATCTCCAGCCGCAGCCGCCGTGACAGCCGCAACCCCAGCCGCCCGGACCGCGGACCAATCGCTCTGTCCCCCACAGCCGGTCTGAGTGCGCTGACCCTCTTCGACGCGGCCATCCTCTGGATGACCTGGCGAGAGTGGCGAAAACGCATCACTGACCATGACTTCCGACCTGGCGGGTGACACCCACGTCCGGCGCGGCGTTGCATCACTGGCATCATCCCAGTGAGGGAGAGCCGCACCCACACGACGGAGACCGACATGAACCTCCACGACGAGAACGAAAGAGGACGGCTGCCGGCTGTCGCCGCAGCGAGCCCCGCCAGCCTGCCGTCTGCAGAGGCACAAGCCTCGCAATCACCATCAGGGCCTCCACGCAGGCCGCCGACTGATTCGGTCATCCACCGCGTCGAATCCGAGAGCGCGGCGGTACCCAGCCATCATCTGTCGGCGACGACCCACACCGTTGAGCTGTCCCAGCTGGCCGAGATCAACGAGCGCCTCGCTGCCCAATCGGGATCGTCCAGGATCACCGCCGGTGCCCTGGGCCTCAGCAGCGCCACGACGGCTGCTGGACGGCAAGACCTTCCCGTGCCACCCGCGGCCGTCCTGACCCGACTGTGCGCAGACGGGCCGCCTGAATACCCATACATCCATGGGCACTTTGCTCTGCCCAATGTCGCCGACGATCCGGGGGCTGCACACGCGGCGGGCACTGTGCTTGCTGGACCCGTTGTGGCCATGCACTCGCCGGCCCTCATCGCCATCAGTCGTGCCTTGGGCCTGCGCCACCAGTGGGGTACCTGAACGAGTCCCCAGGACATGCCCAACACGGGCGGAGCGGGACGCACTTCGCCGGGCACGGCGGGCGCGACCAGATGATCCGGGCCGAGGCGCTCCTCAGGGAGTTCCCAGCCATTGTTGCGGGGCCGCTCAGGTCTCCCGCGCACTGTGAATACCGTGAGATCGACTCTGCTCGGGCATCGGGTTGGTGGTCAGCGCCGCAGACGTCGCCGAGCGGCATGGGCTGCCGGCATCGTCGGTGCCCTTGTTCTTGCCACAGGTTCAGTGGGAGCCCTCGCGTATGTGCACCTGAACGGCGACATCACGGCGGCGCCATTGTTCTCCGGGACCACGGGCGATGCGGGAGTCGAGAAGCCCGACGCGTTCGGGAAGGCCCCGATCAACATCCTGGTGATCGGTTCGGATGGCCGCAGTACGCCTGCCGACTGCCACCTGGGTGGTGACTGCGGTCCAGGTGCCAACGCGGACGTGGAGATGCTGGTGCATGTCTCAGCGGACCGTTCCAACGCGACCGTGATGAGCATCCCGCGTGACACGGTCACCGATCTTCCCGCGTGTCGCGATGCGGCGACCGGAGCGTCGATGGCGGGGCATGTCGGTCAGATCAACTCCACGTTGACCTATGGTCCTGGCTGCACGGTCGCGGCCGTGCACCAGCTCAGTGGCGTCCCCATCGACCACTTCGCCATGGTCGACTTCACCGGGGTCGTCACGATGTCGGACGCGGTCGGCGGTGTCCAGGTGTGCGTCAGCAGCAACGTCTACGACCCGTACTCTCATCTGAAACTCACCAGGGGTGTCCACACCCTGAAAGGCCTTGCGGCACTGGAGTTCCTTCGGTCCCGGCATGCCTTCGGTGACGGTAGCGACCTGGGCCGGACGTACGCCCAGCACCTGTTCCTGTCAGCCCTTGTCCGCAACCTCAGGAGCGCGGGCACGTTGGCGAACCCTGCTGCCGTGTACTCCTTGGCGGACGCCGCCACCAAGGCGCTGACCGTCGACACCGGCCTGGGCAGCATCCCCTCTCTGGTGGGCCTGGCCGCCGACCTGGACAAGATTCCGGCACAGCGTGTCACCTTCACCACGATGCCCAACCGCCCCGACCCGACGAACGCTTCCCGGGTGGTCATGGCATCGGCGGCGAAGAGCCTTCTCGCTGACATCGTCGCCGACCGGTCTCTGAGCGCCGACCAAGCGAGGACGACCCTCGTGCCCTCCGTCACCGACGCACACACCCAGACAGCCAGCCAGACCGGGACCTGCGCGCGAGTCAGCCGCAACACGACCGTCGTGGTCGCAGGGCGGGCGATGACACCGCTCCAGGCCTTCGCCGACAGCCCGGCCGTTCCCGTGTCCGCGCCGTGAAGTCGCGGCTCTGCCCGGACGGCCAGTTCTGCTGGGGAGACCCAACCGGGGCGACTCCCAGCCGGTTCACAGGGGTCTTGCAGAGTACGGGCCTAAGTGGTCGGATTCGTTAATTCGTCGGGGGTCTCATCTGGGTCCAGATGAAGGGTTCGCCGAGGTAGAGGCCGCAGGCGGTGTCGAGGGC
>JBAPWU010000321.1:0-3410 GCA_049283855.1 Kineosporiaceae bacterium | reverse complement strand
CGGCGCGCCAGGCCGGCAGGGCGGCGTGGGCCCGCGCGATCGCGGCGTCGGTGGCCTCGGCGCCGAGCTGCTCGATCGTGGTCACGACCTGCTCGGTGGACGGGTCGATCACCTGGTAGGTGCTCATGGCGGAACGTGCTCTCCTCGGTGGATGGGTCGCCTCGGCGTGGACTCAGAACCGCTCGAAGCAGCGCACCCGCTCCCAGTCGGTCACGGCCGACTCGAAGGCGGCCAGTTCGACGTCCGCGGCGTTGACGTAGTGGTCGACCACGTCGTCCCCGAAGGCGTTGCGGGCCAGCACCGACGTGGCGAACAGGTCACGGGCCTCGCGCAACGTGGTCGGCACCCGGGGCCGCTCGGCGATGTAGGCGTTGCCGGCCAGGGCGGGCTCGAGCGGCAGCTCGACCTCGATCCCCCACAACCCGCCGGCGAGCATTCCGGCCACGGCCAGATAGGGGTTGACGTCGCCGCCCGGCACCCGGTTCTCCATCCGCAGCGCCGGCCCGCTGCCGATCACCCGGACGGCGCAGGTGCGGTTGTCCTCGCCCCAGGCGACCGCCGTCGGGGCGAACGAGCCGGGCTGGAACCGCTTGTACGAGTTGATGTTCGGTGCGTACAGCAGGGTGAACTCGCGCATCGTCGAGAGCACCCCGGCGGCGAAGGAGTTGAAGATCGCACTGCGGCCGCCCGGGGCCGGCGACCCGTCGGCCTCACGGGCGAAGACCAGCTCGCCGCCGAGCCCGCGCAGGCTGAGGTGGATGTGGCAGGAGTTGCCCTCCCGCTCGTTGAACTTCGCCATGAAGGTGAGCGACTTGTTGTGCCCGGCGGCGATCTCCTTGGCCGCGGTCTTGTAGACCACGTGCTGGTCGGCGGTGGTGATCACGTCGGCGAACCGGAAGGCGATCTCGTGCTGGCCCGGGTTGCACTCGCCCTTGGCCGACTCGACCACGAGACCGGCCCGGTCCATGTGGTTGCGGATGTCGCGCAGCAGCGGCTCGACCTTGGTGCCGCCGAGGATCGAGTAGTCGACGTTGTACCGGTTCGAGGGGGTCAGGTTGCGGTAGCCGCCGTCCCAGGCCTGCTCGTAGGTGTCATCGAAGACGATGAACTCGAGCTCGGTGCCGGCGTAGGCCACGAACCCCATGTCGGCGGCCCGGTCGGCCTGCGCGATCAGGATCTGCCGGGGCGACTGCCGCACCGGCCGGCCGTCCAGCCAGAGCACGTCGCACTGCACCATCGCGGTGGCCGGCAGCCACGAGGCGGGGCGCAGGGTGGACAGGTCGGGGCGCAGCAGGAAGTCGCCGTACCCCTTCTCCCAGGAGGACATCTCGTACCCGTCGACGGTGTTCATGTCGATGTCCACGGCGAGCAGGTAGTTGCAGCCCTCGGTACCGTGCGCGAGGACCTCCTCGACGAAGTACCGGCCGTGGATCCGCTTGCCCTGCAGACGACCCTGCACGTCGGTGAACACGACCAGCACGGTGTCGACGTGCCCGGCCGCGACGGCCGCCTGGAGCTTGTCCAGGGACATCGGCGCGGAGTCCGCGGTCATGGCTGGCTCCCTCTGTCGTGCCTGCTCTCGCGCCGGCCCCGATGGCACGTGCGGGTGCACGCGGGTGGCGAGCGCCATGCTCCACCATCAGGGGCCGCGCCGTCTCGCGATCAGGCCCCGAACCCGCCCGTTCCAGCAGGTCAGCCGCTCATGACGGACTCGGGCCAGGAGACGGCGCGCTGGCTCTCGCGGCGGCGCACCGAGGCCCACAGCAGGGGGCCGAGGGCCACGGTCAGCACCAGCACGATGCCCAGCTGGACCGTCGGCACGTTCAGCAGCTTCAGCCCGGAGACGAGCAGGACGATCGCCAGGGCCCTCCGGATCAGCCAGCCCGGGGCCCGCGCGGACAGGTGCGCCCCGGCGTAGACCCCCGGGACGGAGCCGAGGAGCAGGGAGGCGGTGAGGTCGAACTGGAAGTCGCCGAACAGCACGTGGCCGAGCGCGGCGCTGGCCACCAGCGGCACCGCCTGCACCAGGTCGGTGCCGACCAGCCGGTTGGCGGTCAGCGCCGGGTAGAGCGCGAGCAACGCGATGATGATCAGAGAGCCGGAGCCGACCGAGGTCATCCCGACGATCAGGCCGCCGGCGGCACCGATCAACACCGTCGGCAGCGGCCTGACCACGATGGGCCCCTGGGGCGGGGCCTCGACGACCTCGCCCCGGGCCTGGGCGGCCTCCTTGTGCGCCCGGGCCACCAGGGTCAGGTACGCCTTGTAGACCATCGCCGAGGCGGCCACCAGCAGCGCGATGCCGAGGGAGGTCCTGACCACCGCCTGCACGTCGGCGGAGTCGCCCAGGCTGCGCAGCACCAGCACGCCGGCGAACGCGCTCGGCACCGAGCCGACCATCAGCCAGCGGACCAGCCCCCAGTGGATCGTTCCTTGGCGCATGTGCACCCAGCTGCCGACCGGCTTCATCACCGCCGCGGCGACCAGGTCGCTGGAGACGGCCGCCAGCGGGGTGATCCCGAAGAACAGGACCAGCACGGGGGTCATCAGGGCGCCGCCGCCCATTCCGGTCAGGCCGACCACGAACCCGACGATCAGCCCGGCCAGCACGACAGTCAGATCCACCAGCTGCCCCCTACACCCATGCCGTCGAGGCGCCCGGGTCGGCGCTACTGGGCGTCATCGACCAGGAAACCGCGATTCTGAAGCAGCCGCCAGACGAACGCCACGCCGTCCTCGATCGCCACCCCGGTGGTGTCGAGCACCAGATCGGCGTCCGCCGGGGCCTCGTAGGGGGAGCTGATCCCGGTGAACTCACCGAGTTCGCCGCGCCGGGCCCGGGCGTACAGGCCCTTGCGGTCGCGGCGCTCGCACTCGGCCAGCGGGGTCGCCACGTGCACCAGCACCAGCTCACCGCCGGCCCGCTCGACCATGGCCCGGACCTCGGCCCGCACCTGGGCGAAGGGCGCGATCGGGGCGCAGATCGCCGTCCCGCCGTGGCGGGCGACCTCGGCGGCGACGTATCCGATCCGGCGGATGTTCGCGTCCCGGTCCGCGGCCGAGAAGCCGAGCCCGGCCGAGAGCAGGCGGCGAACCTCGTCGCCGTCCAGCAGGGTCAGGGATCGCCGCCCGTCGTCGAGCAGGCGTTCGGCCAGGGCCTTGGCCACGGTCGACTTGCCCGACCCGGACAGGCCGGTGAAGAACACGACCAGCCCGCGCTCGGCGGGCGGGCGGACGGCGCGGGCCAGTTCGCGGGCGAAGGCCGGGGACACCTCTCCCGCGGGAGCCGGCAGGTCGATCACCCGATCGGCCCCGTACGCCCAGGCGATCTCGGGCAGGAGGTGGTCGTACCCGGCCGGCAGGGCCAGGGGCACCACCGTGCCGCCGAGTTCGCCCGCCAGGGCCTGGAC
>JBAPWU010000320.1:0-2328 GCA_049283855.1 Kineosporiaceae bacterium | reverse complement strand
TGGTCCGCGCACCTGGCCGCCCGGGTCTGGACCATCACCGCCACCGCCGAACGGCACGGCCTCGAACCCTTGACCTACCTGACCGACTACCTGACCGCCTGCGGCCAGAACGGTGGGAAACCCCTCGGCAGCGGAGCCCTGGACCGGTTCCTGCCCTGGCTCCCCGGCCCCACCGGCAGCCGAGACCACCCCCCACCCACGATCAACCCGTCAGGCTGAACCCACCCGAAGATCCGCACACCGAACCCGACCCGCCCCCCGGAACGGGCACTCGAACATGCCCTCCACGGGATCACCGAACTCTTACCCCTGGAGTACTTCAGGCCTAGCTGGCAAGCCCTAACACCCAAACACCCCACCTTGACGCACTGCTCTAAAGATCTGGTCGTTTAGGCCGCTCTGGGTAGATTTGTTTCGGTGATCGTGATCGTGTAGGTGACGTTGCGGGTGTGCTGGGTCTGTCGGTCCTGCGTTGTTCGGGGCGCGGTCCGTTGCCGGTCGGTGCGGGTGTCCATTCACGGCTTGACGCTGAGGCGTTCCTTGTGTCATGCCGTGATGGGCACGGGCAGCCAGGGGTTGCCGTTGAGGGCTCGGGTGATGGCGTCGAGGATGGTCAGCCCGTGGTTGCGGGCTGACGTCAGGTAGGAGTTGATCAAGCACCATCGGGCGAGGGTGCGGTCGTTCTGCCAGTACCCGGAGACAGCCTGGTGTCGCTTGGCGGGTTTGACGCCACGTTCGGCGGCGTTGGAGGTCCACTCGACGGCGAAGTTCGTGGTGAACAGCCAGACCTGTTCGGCGTGCTTGCTCAGCCAGGTCGCGAGGGTGTAGCCGGGGTGGTTGCTGTCGTGCCAGTCGCGGTGCCGGTTGTGCGTGATGCCGAGGGTGACGGCGTCGTCGTAGCGGGCGCGCAGGTCGGCCAGGACCTTCGGGTCCAGGGTGGTGTGGCCGTCGGCCTGGGCCGCGCCGACCTGGTCGTGCGCCTCACCCAACACCTTGATGATCTTCGCTGCCCAGGCCTGCAGGCCGCCGGGGCCGAACTTGGCGACCTGCTTGCACCGACGCGTGATGTGCTGGCAGCACTGCTGAATCCCGGCCAGCAGCCCCGTCGGGGCGCCCTGGCCGACCCTCTGGTCGACCTGTCTGTCGCCCACCGTCTCACCGCAGCCGTCACCGCAACCGTCACCGGGGTCGGCGGCGAGGTCGGGCAGCAGTTTCTGGTAGGCGCCGTACCCGTCCACGATCAGGTAGCCGGTGAAGGTACGCAGCGAGGCGAGGACCTCCTCGTGCCGGCGGGAGTCGGCGGCGGTCAACCGGACCAGCCGCTCGCCCGGGGTGCGCAGCACCAGCACGTGCGGGGCTCCCGGCACCGGTTCCCCGGTGTCCTTGTCCTTGGCCGGGGTGACCACCTCGACCGGGGACTCATCCGCGGTCAGCACCGGCTCGGCCAGCAGCGCCGCCAGCAAGACGTCGTCGAACCCGGCCGTGGTCAGCTGATCGGCCGTAAGAGTTCGGTGATCCCGTGGAGGGCGTGCCCGAGTGCCCGTTCCGCGGGGCGGGTCGGGTTCGGTGGTGGGGTTTTCGGTGGGGTTCAGCCTGAGGGGTTGATCTTGGGTGGGTCGTGGTCCCGGCTGCCGGTGGGTCCGGGGAGCCAGGGCAGGAACCGGTCCAGGTCTTGGCCGTCGAGCGGTTTCCCGCCGGCCTGGGCGCAGGCGTTCAGGTAGTCGGTGAGGTAGGTCAGGGGTTGGCGGCCGTGGCGTTCGGCCGTGGCGGTGATGGTCCAGACCCGGGCTGCCAGGTGCGCGGACCATTCGGTGTGGCTGCCGTAGTAGTTCCTCCGCCCGACGACCGGGGTGCGCAGCGCCCGGTCGGGTAGCCCCGGTGCAGCAATGCACCGGGGCTACCCGACTACTGGGCGAGCGACACCCTGGCCGAGTGCGGTGCGAGCACGCACCTGGCCCACCCGTTGGGGGTGAAGGCGTTTGAGTACCGGCGGGTGAAGAACGACTTCCGCGACTGCGTCGATCTGGCGGACTTGCTGCGGATGGGGCGCCTGCCCGAGGCGTGGATCGCCCCGCCGGCCACCCGGGAACTACGCGAGCTGGTCCGCCACCGCGCCAAGCTGGTCTCGATGCGCTCCCGCTGCAAGGCTCAGATCCACGCGGTCCTGGCCAAGTGCGGGGTGGCGGTACCGATGAGCGACTTGTTCGGCGTCGCCGGCACCGACCTGCTGGACCGCCTGGAGCTGCCCGCGGCCTACGCGGCCCGGATCGCCTCCCTGCGCCGGATCATGGACCTGCTGGACTTCGAGATCGACGTGTTCGCAGGCCT
>JBAPWU010000319.1:0-3125 GCA_049283855.1 Kineosporiaceae bacterium | reverse complement strand
GAGTAGGTCCCAAGGGTTGGGCTGTTCGCCCATTAAAGCGGTACGCGAGCTGGGTTTAGAACGTCGTGAGACAGTTCGGTCCCTATCCGCTGTGCGCGTAGGAAACTTGAGAAGGGCTGTCCCTAGTACGAGAGGACCGGGATGGACGAACCTCTGGTGTGTCAGTTGTCCTGCCAAGGGCACCGCTGATTAGCTACGTTCGGGAGTGATAACCGCTGAAAGCATCTAAGCGGGAAGCATGCTTCAAGATGAGGTTTCCATGGGGTTTACCCCGAGAGGCTCCCAGCTAGACTACTGGGTTGATAGGCCGGATGTGGAAGTGCGGACACAAGACGCATGAAGCTGACCGGTACTAATAAGCCGACAACTTGTCTAACAGATTTGCTACGCGTCCACTGTGCGGTTCCCGAGGTGCGGTCGGTCACCGACGACATCTCCATAGTGTTTCGGCGGCCATAGCGACGGGGAAACGCCCGGCTCCATTCCGAACCCGGAAGCTAAGCCCGTCTGCGCCGATGGTACTGCCCGGGGGACTGGGTGGGAGAGTAGGACGCCGCCGGACATCTTTCACGATGGCGGTCACCCCGTGTGGGTGACCGCCATCGTTGTCGTTTGTGCTCGTCACGGGAAGGGACGGCAATGGCCGAGAGCAACTCACAGGGCAGAGGTGACCGTCCCGCGAGGCGTGCTGGGTCGGCTCCGCGTTCTGGCGGAGGCGGTAGGGCAGGCTGGACCGGACGACCTGGTACGTCCGGCTCATCGTCATCGGGCGGTGGAGGCGGGGCCGGGAGTCGAGGCACGTCGAGTGGTACGGGTTCGCGTGGTGGGTCCAATGGTGCGGGTTCGCGTGGTGGGTCGAGTGGTGCGGGTTCGCGTGGTGGGTCGAGTGGTGCGGGTTCGCGCGCTGGGTCCGGGAATGCGCCGCGACGTGCCGAGGGGGCGGGCACTCCTGCGGGGCCGCAGCGACCTGGGGCGCCGAAGCGGTCTGGAGACTCGAGCCGCTCCGGAGGCGTGGGTGTGTCGGGGGGCTCGAGCGGGCGGCCGCCACGCGGGGATTCGCCGGCCTGGTCGGAGAGGCCGAGACGCGACGACGCCCTCCGGCGTTCGGATCGCACGCAGCGACCGGGCGATCCTCGGTCTGGCGCAGCAGGAGCCGACAGTCCGCGTCGAGGCTCCCGGCCGGCCGGACCCAGCGGTGACCGGGCGCCGCGAAGCGGCGGCTCACGTGGGGGTGCCGGTGCGGCCTGGTCCGACACGGGGCGTCGCTCCGATGGGCCACAGCGCTCCGACCGGCCGCAGCCCTCGGACAGGACGCAGCGGGCAGAGGGGTCGGGGCGGTCGGACAGCCCGCGTCGCTCGGACGGGCCACCGCGTGGTCGCCCGGGATCGGGAGCGGGAGGTCCGCGCCGGGAGGCGCGTCCGCCCGACAGCCGCGACGGACGTCAGCCGGGTGGGGCGTCCGGTCGGGGAAATGGGAGTGGTGCGTGGTCGGATCGGGCGCAGCGTTCCGATGGGCCGGCTCGCTCTGACCGGCCCCAGCGCTCTGACGGGCCGGCTCGCTCGGACCGGCCCCAGCGGGCGGGGGGATTCCGTTCTGCCGCCATGGGAGCGGGAGGACCACGCCGCGATGGCCGGCCGCAAGGGAATCGGACATCGGGCGATCGGCCCCAGGGCGATCGGGGCCAGCGCGACGCGAGCCGGCCCTGGACTCCCCGCCCCGACAGCGCGGAACGTCCGGAGCGTCGCATTCCGGAGGGCCCGGAGATTCCTGAGGAGATCACCGGAAAGGAACTCGATCGCGACGTCCGGGCCGAGCTCAGCAGCCTGGGCGCCTACGGCTCGAAGGCGGTGTCCCGTCATCTGGTGATGGCCGGGCGGCTGCTCGACGACGAGCCGGAACTCGCCTGGGCGCATGCCCTGGCGGCACGCGCCCGCGGCGCCCGGATCGGAGCGGTCCGCGAGGCGACCGGCCTCGCGGCCTATCGCACCGGTCGGTACGCCCAGGCGCTGGCCGAGCTGCGCACCCAGCGCCGCCTCACCGGCTCCTCGGACCATCTTCCGATCATGGCCGACTGCGAGCGGGGCCTGGGCCGTCCGGAACGGGCGCTCGCCCTCGCGGCCTCACCCGAGGCAGGCCGTCTGGCAACGCCCGAGCGGGTCGAGCTTCTGATCGTCGCGGCGGGCGCCCGGTCCGATCTCGGCCAGCACGATGCCGCGGTGCTCGCGCTGCACCTGCCCGAGCTGGAGTCCACCTCCGAGGAGGAGTGGGTGAGCCGCCTGCGGCTTGCCTACGCGAACGCCCTGATCGCGGTCGGGCGCACCGAGGAGGCGGCCGAATGGGCGGCACGAGCCGGTGCGTCGTTGGACGAGGACGTCCGTGACGAGGACGACCGTGACGAGGACGCGGACGCGGACGCGGGTCTGGACCTGGTCGACCTGCTGGAGACGGACGAGTGACCGATCAGCACACGGAAGCCGTTGTGGCACAAGGGTTGCAGGGTTGCGGTCAGTCCCTGGCCACGGTCTACGACCTGGCCGTGCTCGACCTGGACGGCGTTGTCTATGTCGGGCCGGACGCCGTGCCGGGCGCAGCGGCGGCGATCGCCCGAGCCGGCGCCGCCGGGATGCGGTGCTGCTTCCTGACCAACAACGCCAGCCGGCCCCCCGAGGTCGTCGCCGAGCACCTGCGCAGCCTGTCTGTGCCGGCCGAGGTGAGCGACGTGCTCACCTCGGCCCAGGTGGGTGCGGCCCTGCTCGCCGCCACCCTTGCGCCGGGGTCCCGGGTGCTCGTGGTGGGCGGCCTCGGACTGCAGGCAGCCCTGACCGAGGTCGGTCTGGTCCCGGTGAGCGGGATGGACGCCGAGCCCGTCGCCGTCGTCCAGGGCTTCAGCCCCGATCTCAGTTGGCGTCTGCTGGCCGAGGCCACCCGCGCCGTGCGGGCGGGGCTGTTCTGGGTCGCCACCAATCTGGACCTCACCGTGCCCACGCCGTACGGTCCGGCGCCGGGGAACGGGTCGCTGGTGCAGGTGGTGGCGACGGCCGCGGGCCGTGGTCCGGACGCCGTCGCCGGCAAGCCGCAGCCTGAGCCGTTCCTGGACGCCGTCCGCCGCTACGGCGCCCGCGCC
>JBAPWU010000318.1:0-4121 GCA_049283855.1 Kineosporiaceae bacterium | reverse complement strand
GGCCGGCCGTCCGGGTTGGGTGTCGCCGGCTGGGCGGTATAGGCGTCGTCGGCTGTCGAGATGTCGCGGGCTTGCAGCAGCAGCCGGGTGAAGTCCAGCGATTGAGGGGCCGCGGCGTTCGACGAGGTGGTCGCCCTTGTGGTGGTCGACGCGGTCAGCGGTGCCAGCACGGCAGGGGCGCTGGACGTGGCTCCCGGGATTCCGGCCTGGTTGTCGCAGGCGGCGGCGCTGAGGCTCAGGGTGGCGATGATCATTGCGGTGGTGGCGCGGGTCGTGGAAGTTCTAGTCATGTCTGCTACGAGCCTGTCGGGTATCGGTGCGGGACGCAAACCGCGCAGATCAGAGCGCCCCTGGAGCGATGAACTGCGTGCGGAACCATCGCTGAGCACCCGATTTGGTTGCATTCGAAGCCATTGGGTAACGTTGTGTTCACCAACGCGGGGTGGAGCAGCTCGGTAGCTCGCTGGGCTCATAACCCAGAGGTCGTAGGTTCAAATCCTACCCCCGCTACCACGAAGTAGCAGGTCAGAGGCCGGTTCCCGGATCAACGGAGCCGGCCTCTAGATCGTTTGTTGGTGGAATGTCAGTGAGATTCGCCCGCGGACCCCATATGCCTGGACGGCCTGCGACGTCAGGAGGCGTTGTTCAGCCGCCGGACGACGTACTGGTTCAGGCTGAGGTTCTCCGTGGCGGCTTCCATCGCGAGCTTGCGGTGCAGTTGTTCACCGACGCGGAGGTTGAACTTGCCTGAGTACGTCCGTGACGCCAGTGACTCCGGGACCGGTTCTCCGGTGCGACGCAGGTCGTCGACCACGTCGGTGACGACGTCGCGCAGGCCGTGCAGGGCGCCTTCCTGGGTGTCGGCCAGCCAGGACAACGAGGGGAACTCGAGGCAGGTGGCGACGAACTCGTCGTCCTCGACAGACCAGGTCACGCGATAGGTGTAGTGGGTGATGTCGCTGCCGGTGGTGGTCACGATTCTCCCTCCCGCTTGTCGATGGCTGCCAGGACCTGTCGAACCTGGTAGGCCTTGGCTTTGCCGTGATCGTCTTGGATGTTCACGCGTGGATCCCCTTGCCAAGGAGTCTTGAACACCGCGTGGGATCCTCCGCTGGTTCCGGGGAGGGCCGAAGTGGTGGTCACAGACCTTGGCGAGATCGTCGTACCGGATGTTCCGAGGGTTGGCCCGCATCGCGGCGACGACTCTGGCAACCGACGGCGCACTTGAATAGTACTACTGGTGGTACCAGTAGGCGACTGTCGGCAACGCCCGACCTGATGGCTTCTGGCGTCTCGAGGTCCTGCCCTGGCAGGGCCCGCTCGTCGTCGTGGGCCGTACGCGTCAGGGACGAGACCGGGTGTGCATAAGCCTAGAAGGTCTTCTATGGTTGTGTTCATGGCGAAGCTGAGCGTTGCCGAGGCGGCTAGGCAACTCGGTGTGGGCGTGTCACGCATCCATCAGAGGATCGCGGACGGCTCGCTGCGTGCCGAGCGCATCGGATCGCAGTGGGCAGTTGATGAGCTGTCTCTGCTTCGCGTCAGTGAGCGGACGGGGGCCGGCCGGCCGTTGTCGGCCCGATCGGCGTGGGCGATCGTCGCGCTTGCCGAGGGTGACGAGGATGCGCTGGCAGGGCTGGCGCCGGTTGAGCGAGCGCGTGCCAGGGCGCGCTTGGAGGGACTGCTCGCGCTTGCGGCCACGCCGCCGTTGGGACAAGCCGACGTGCGAGGCATCGCTTCCGTGTTGCGCTCACGGTTCCGCAACCGCGCCGCGCGGGAGTTGCGGACGGCAGCCGTCGCGGACTTGCCCGGCTTGCGGGAGGATTCGCGTTGGGCGTCGATCGTGAGCCCAGCCGAGAGCGGGATCGCCGCCTCGGATGTCGACGGTTACCTGGTTGCGGAGCACGTGCAGCCGCTGTCGCAGGACTTCCTGCTGATGCCTGCCGAGAGCGAGGCCAACGTCGTCATCCATGTTCTCCCCGGGGGGCAGAAGGCCTATCCCGGGTCGAAGCTCGTGCTCGCCGTGGACCTCGCGGAGCAGCGAGGGCCGCGCGAGGAACTGCGGGCGGCCGAGCTGCTGCGGGAAGTGGCTGAGGGGCCCACACGGAGGTGATGTGGTGACCTTCCTCCCTGCGATGCCGCCTGAGCAGACCGCCTCCTGGTTCGGCGTCCCGGACCTCTACGAGAACCTCAGTCAGGGCTGGACCCTCATCGGCGGGCAGCTCGTGCACCTGCAGTGCGCCGAGCGCGGAGGGTCCACGGTGCGCCCGACCAACGACGCCGACACGGTGATCGACATCCGGGCAGACCCGATGATGCTCCATAGGTTCACCAAGGTGCTGACCGGAATCGGCTTCGCGGCGGCCGGCATCACGGCGGAAGGACGACAGCATCGCTGGAAGCGTGGTGCCGCCTCGATCGATGTCCTGTTGCCTGAGGGCATCGGGGAAAGGGCTGGTCTGCGGGAGGGCGTGACCGGAAGCCCGACACTGCCGACCGAAGGCGGGACCCAGGCACTGCGCAGGAGCGAGGTCGTCCCGGTGACCGTTGACGGCAGGGATGGCTTCGTCCGCAGACCCAACCTCGTCGGTGCGCTGGTGATGAAGGCAGCAGCCCACAGCAACACGGGCGATCGCGACCCGCGTCGGCACGGTCTAGCCCCCGCGGACAGAAGCCAGAACGCCTTCGCTGCCTCGCCCGTGCGCACGGATCTGCGAAGCCGCCGAGACATGACGGCGGCGGTGAATCCCGACGCCTCCCTTGTGTGAAGCGGCACGGGTTCTCTGCCGGTCCCAGATGGGTTGGGTCTCTGCGGTGACGCCGGCGTGGTGGGCGGCCCCGTACTCCTCGGGTGGAACCATTCCGGCTCAGGAGTCGGGGAGCCGGCGTGATGCGGCGACGATCCGCGCGTTGGGTGGCAGCGGGGCGTCGGTTTCCCGCGCGAGGGCGAGGAAGCCGGAGTGCCCGGGCAGCTGCTCCAGCGCCTGGTGGATGAGTCGCCGCGCTGCCGGCAGGTCGCCGCGCTCTTGGGCCAACCGGGCCAGGAAGTACGTCTGCTCCGGCCCACCGAGAGCGGCGTGATCCGCGAGGCGATCCACCAGGGCTTCGTCCTCGGTGCCGACGAACCGGTCCAACAGCACCAGGTGCCAGTCGATCATCGTCTGAGCGCGGCGGGCCACCCCTCGCTCGAGGTCACGACGCTGCTGTTCGGCCTGGTAGGACCGCCCCCGTCCACGCGCCGACGCCGGTGGCGGTGGCGGTGGGGCCAGGCCGTCGAGCACCTGCAGGTAGTGCTCGGTGAAGGTCACCCAGGTGTCGGGGACGGTGAGCAGCCCGGTCAGGACGTCGGTCAGCCGGCGCTCCCGTTCTGAGATCGTTCCCCACCCGGTGCGGGTCCACCCGTAGCGGCTCTCCCAGCGCAGGAACTGCTCGGCTGCCTGTGCCGCGAACCCGGCGAACCCGTGCTGGTCCAGCAGGTGGCGCCACAACACGGCGATCTCGTCCGACACCACGACCGCGGCGGCCTCGATCGGGTCCTCGGAGCGGACGTACTCGTAGTCACGCAGCTGGCAGGCCAGGTCGATCATCTCGGTCAAGGCTGCCTCGCCGCCGGCGGGATCAGGCGCCGCCAGCGCTGCCCGCGAGTCGGCCAGCAGCCTGCGGAACGTGAACCGCCACTGGCTGCGTTCCTTGGGCCGGACCGCGCGGTTGCCGGCGATGTAGGCGCCCGAGCGCACCAGTCCGGTGAACTCCTGCACGGCCGCCAGCACGTCGTCCGGGTCAGGTGCCTGCGGTGGCGACCTGCGGACGGCCCCGGCGGTATCCGGGGAGAGGATCTCCTCGATCCGTTCCCGCACCGCGGCCGTACCCCGCCAGTACACCGTCCACAACGCCTTGCGCAGCTCAGCCTCGCCAAGCCCGGCCGTGGCCGCGGCGAACTGCTCGCGGTTCATCCGATTCGTGCCAGCCACCCCTCGACCGTACCGGGACGACGGACGGGACTCGTCTGGGTCTGGCCCACCTGGCCACGCCGATCATCGGCGGCGCGAGCGGATGGCCGCGCTGCTCGCGGCGCGAGCGGGCGGAGCCTGCGGCGCGTTCGCCGAGCGCGGTCACACTCGGCC
>JBAPWU010000317.1:0-9505 GCA_049283855.1 Kineosporiaceae bacterium | reverse complement strand
TTCTCGGGCTGTGTGGACACTTCTCGGGCTGTGTGGACACTTCTCGGGCTGAATCGGCCCATAGGGCCCGAGAAGTGTCCACACTCGGAACTCGCCGCAACTCTGTGCATCCAGTTGAGCACAACTTGTCCACAGGGTTTGCTCACAGGTGTGGAATTACACAGGTGTGAGTAAACCCTGTGGACAAGCCCTCGCCCCCCTCGGCCCGGTCACGGTCGCACCGGACCCCGGCTGGTCACGATCGAGCAGTCCTTGCTCCCCACACCCTTGACACTGCGGAAACCGTTCGGAAATGTTCGCGCGACACGGTAAGTCCCGTTCCCAGCTGCAGTGCGGAGGGCAGACCATGACGATCGTTCGGGCAGCCATCACCCAGGCCAGGTGGACCGGTGACAAGGAGTCCATGCTGGCCAAGCACGAGGGGCTGGTGCGGGAGGCGGCCGCGCAGGGCGTTCAGGTGATCTGCTTCCAGGAACTCTTCTACGGCCCCTACTTCGGGATCGTGCAGGACAAGAAGTACTACGACTACGCCGAGTCGGTGCCGGGCCCGACCACCGAGCGGTTCGCCGCTCTGGCCGCCGAGCACCACATGGTGATGGTGCTGCCGGTCTACGAGGAGGAGCAGCCCGGCGTCCTCTACAACTGCGCCGCGGTCATCGACGCCGACGGCACCTTCCTCGGCAAGTACCGCAAGAACCACATCCCGCACGTGGACCGGTTCTGGGAGAAGTTCTACTTCCGCCCCGGCAACCTGGGCTGGCCGGTGTTCGACACCGCCGTGGGCAAGGTCGGCATCACGATCTGCTACGACCGCCACTTCCCCGAGGGCTGGCGGGTGCTCGGCCTGAACGGCGCCCAGATCGTGTTCAACCCCAACGCCTCCAAGCCCGGTCTGTCGAACCGATTGTGGGAGCTCGAGCAGACCTGTGCCGCCGGAGCCAACGGCTACTTCGTCGGGGTGCCGAACCGGGTCGGTGCCGAGACCGGCGAGTTCGGCGACCAGGCGGTCGACTTCTACGGCACCTCCTACTTCGCCGACCCGCGGGGCAACTACGTGGGCGAGGTGGGAACGAGCACGGACGAGCAGATGCTGGTCCGCGACCTCGACCTGAGCCTGGTCCGCGAGGTCCGCGCCGACTGGCAGTTCTACCGTGATCGACGCCCCGACGCCTATGGCCCGATCGTGGCTCCGTGAGCGAGGAGATGACGTGAGCACCACTCTGATCACCGGCGGCACCGTCGTCTCCGCCACCGGCCGGGTCGCGGCCGACGTCCTGGTGGACGGCGAGAGCATCGTCGCCGTCCTCGCGCCCGGTTCCACCCTGCTCGGCCACGACCTGGCGGCCGGCGCCGACCGCGTGATCGACGCAGGCGGCAAGTACGTGATCCCCGGCGGGGTGGACGCCCACACCCACATGGAGCTGCCCTTCGGCGGCACCCAGGCCGCGGACACCTTCGAGACCGGCACCCGGGCCGCAGCCTGGGGAGGCACCACGACGATCGTCGACTTCGCCCTGCAGACCCCCGGGGTCCAGGTGCTCGACGGCCTGAACGCCTGGCACGCCAAGGCCGAGGGCAACTGCGCGATCGACTACGGCTTCCACCAGATCATCGGCAGCGTGGACGCCGACGCGCTGGCCGCGATGCCCCGCCTGATCGACGAGGGGGTCAGCAGCTTCAAGCTGTTCATGGCCTACCCCGGGGTGTTCTACGCCGACGACGGGCAGATCCTCAAGGCGATGCAGGTCAGCGCCCAGACCGGGCTGATGACGATGATGCACGCCGAGAACGGGATCGCCATCGACGTGCTGGCCGAGCAGCTGGTCGCCGCGGGCAAGACCGATCCGTACTACCACGGCATCGCCCGGGCCTGGCAGATGGAGGAGGAGGCCACCCACCGCGCGATCATGCTGGCCGACGTCACCGGGGCGCCGCTGTACGTCGTCCACGTCTCGGCGAAGCAGGCGGTGGCGCAACTGGCGGCTGCCCGCGACCGCGGCGCCAACGTGTTCGGCGAGACCTGCCCGCAGTACCTGTACCTCTCGCTGGAGGAGAACCTCGGCGCTCCCGGCTTCGAGGGCGCCAAGTGGGTCTGCTCGACCCCGCTGCGCGCCCGGTCCGAGGGCCACCAGGACTCGATGTGGCAGGCGTTGCGCACCAACGACCTGCAGATGGTCTCCACCGATCACTGCCCGTTCTGCTTCAAGGACCAGAAGGAGCTCGGCCTGGGCAACTTCATGAAGATCCCGAACGGGATCGGGTCGGTGGAGCACCGGATGGACCTGCTCTACCAGGGCGTGGTCCGCGGTGAGCTGTCGCTGGAGCGCTGGGTCGAGGTCACCTCGACCACCCCGGCCAGGATGTTCGGCATGTACGGGCGCAAGGGCGTGATCGCTCCCGGGGCGGACGCCGACATCGTGATCTACGACCCGAACGGGCACACCTCGATCGGGCTCAACAAGACCCACCACATGGCGATGGACCACTCGGCGTGGGAGGGCTACGAGATCGACGGGCATGTCGACGTGGTGATCAGCCGTGGCCGGGTGCTGATCGAGAACGGGCAGTACCACGAGAGCAAGGGCCACGGTCGCTATCTCAAGCGCGGCCTCAGCCAGTACCTCACCTGATCGGCAGCCGAGGAGGTCGCGCGATGGAGTTCGGTGCCGTCCTGCAGTGCAACCCGCCCGCGGCCCGCACGGTCGCCATGGCCAAGCTGGCCGAGTCCTACGGTTTCGACTACGTGTGGACCTTCGACTCCCACCTGCTCTGGCAGGAGCCCTACGTCATCTACAGCCAGATCCTGGAGGAGACCCGCAAGATCAAGGTCGGCCCGATGGTGACCAACCCGGCCACCCGCGACTGGACCGTGACCGCCTCGATCCACGCCACCCTGAACGAAATGTACGGCAACCGCACGATCTGCGGGATCGGGCGCGGCGACTCCGCGGTGCGGGTGGTGAACGGGGCGCCCACCACCCTGGCCACGCTGCGCGCGGCGATCCACGTGATCCGCGAGCTCGCCAACTCGCGCTCGGTCGAGTACAACGGCTCGACCCTGCGCTTCCCGTGGAGCAAGGGCTCCCGGCTCGAGGTGTGGGTGGCCGCCTACGGCCCCAAGGCGTTGCAGCTCACCGGCGAGGTGGGCGACGGGTTCATCCTGCAGCTCGCCGACCTCGACATCGCGTCCTGGATGATCGAGACGGTGCGGACGGCGGCGAGCGACGCCGGGCGGGACCCGATGGCGGTGAAGTTCTGCGTCGCCGCCCCCGCCTACGTCGGCGACGACTTCGCCCACATGCGCGACCAGTGCCGCTGGTTCGGCGGCATGGTCGGCAACCACGTGGCCGACATCGTGTCCAAGTACGGGGACAGCGCCGCGGTGCCGCCGGCATTGACCGAGTACATCGCCGGCCGTCAGGGCTACGACTACAACCAGCACGGCCGCGCCGGGAACACCCACGCCGACTTCGTGCCGGACGAGATCGTCGACCGGTTCTGCATCCTCGGCACCGCCGAGGATCACATCGAGAAGCTGCAGGCGCTCAAGGCGATCGGGGTCGACCAGTTCGCCGCCTACATCCAGCACGACGACAACGAAGCAACCATGCGCTCCTACGGCAACACGGTGATCCCCGCCCTGGCGGACCTGGTCACGGCGAAGTCGTGAGCGGGCCGATTGGATGAGCGGGGAGACCACCACCGGGACGACCCGGCGGCTGCGCAGGCTCGGTTTCGCCGTCGGCGGGGTGCTGCTGCCGACCCTGCTCTGGGAGGCCTACAAGCTGCTCGGCCCCGATCGGGGCGTCGTGCTGGGCGGCCGCACGGTGCTGCCGCGCACCACCGACCTGGCGATGCCGCATGTGTGGACCATGCTCGCCCGGCTGGTCGAACCGGTCTCCTCGGTCAAGGGCTCCCCACCCCTGTGGCGGGCGGTGGCCGACGCCGCGCTGTTCACCCTCGGCATCGCGTCGATCGGCTGGCTGCTCGGGGTCCTGATCGGTGTCGCGCTGGCGCTGGTGATGCTGCGGATGCGGGTGGCCAAGTCGGCGATGCTGCCCTGGATCGTGCTCAGCCAGACCGTTCCGCTGATCGCGATCGCCCCCCTGGTGCGGCGCTGGGGGGCCCAGCTGACCCTGGGCCCCTGGGACTGGCAGAGCTGGATGTCGGTCTCGGTGATCTCGGCCTACCTGGCCTTCTTCCCGGTCGCGGTGAATGCGTTGAAGGGCCTGGAGTCCCCCAAGGCCGCCCACCTGGACCTGATGCGCGCGTACTCGATCGGCTGGTGGCGCACCCTGACCCACCTGCGGCTGCCCGCCGCCGTGCCGTACCTGCTCTCGGGGCTGCGCCTGGCCGCGGCGAACGCGGTGGTGGGTGCGGTGGTGGCCGAGGTCTCGATCGGGCTGCGCGGGGGGATCGGCCGGCTGATCGTGGAGTACGCGGCGGCCTCCGGCGGGGATCCCGGCAAACCGTGGGGCCCGATCTTCGGCGCGGTCACCCTCGGGCTGGTCGCGGTCGGCGTGGTGTCCGCGATCGGCGCGCTGCTGCACCGCTACCGCAGAGGGGAAGTGGCCTCGTGACCGATCTCGCGGACGACACCGACGCCGCCACCGCCACCGACGCCGTCCGGGTCGAGTCGGTCAGCCGGCTGTTCAGCGGACGGCGCGGCTCGGGCGAGGTGCACGCGCTGGAGGGTGTCGACCTCACCCTCGGAGCCGGCGAGTTCGTGTCGCTGATCGGGCCGTCCGGGTGTGGCAAGAGCACCCTGATGCGGCTGATCGCCGACCTGGACTCCCCGACGTCCGGGTCGATCTCGGTGTTCGGCAAGACCCCGCACCAGGCCCGGCTCGACCACGACTACGGGATCGCGTTCCAGCAGGCCGGTCTGCTGCCGTGGCGCACGGTGCGGGCCAACATCGAGTTGCCGCTGCAGCTGCACGGGGCCGACAGGGCAAGCCGCGCGGCCCGGATCTCCCACCTGCTGGAGATGATCGGCCTTGCCGACTTCACCGACCACTACCCCGACCAGCTCTCCGGCGGGATGAAGCAGCGGGTGGCGATCGCGCGCTCGTTCGCCGAGAGCCCCCGCCTGCTGCTGATGGACGAGCCGTTCGGCGCCCTCGACGAGATGACCCGCGAGCGCATGCAGTCGGAGCTGCTGGCGCTGTGCGCCGAGACCGGTGCGGCCGTGGTGTTCGTGACCCACTCGATCCCCGAGGCGGTGTTCCTGTCCCACCGGGTGGTGGTGATGTCGGCCCGGCCCGGCATGATCCGCGAGGTGATCGAGGTCGACCTCGGCGGCGCCGCCGAGCGGGGCGAGGCGTTGCGCGAGGAGCAGGCCTTCTTCGCCGCGATCAGCGAGGTGCGCGAGGCGTTGCACGGCGAGCCGGCCGCCGGCCCGCGCGGGGTGGAGACCCGATGAGGACGGCGGTGACCCGGGCCGGGTTGGGTGGCGGCCGGCACGTGCTCGCCCCCCTGGTGCTCGGGGCGGTCCTGCTCGGCGCCTGGCACGCACTGGTGGTGGGGCTGTCGATCGAGCCGTTCGTGCTGCCCTCGCCGGTGGCGATCGGCCAGGCCTTCGCCGACAAGATCGGCCCGATCGGCACCGCGATGAAGGTGACCGGCGCCAACGCCGCGATCGGATTGGTGATCGGTGCGGTGATCGCGCTGCTGGCGGCGGCGATCGGGCACCTGTGGCCGTTCACCGAGCGGCTGGGCTCGCCGGTGGTGACCGCACTGTCGGTGATCCCGATCGTGGCGCTGGCGCCGGTGCTCTACACGATGATGGGGGCCGGCGCGCAGACCACCCGGCAGATCATCGCCGCGATCTCGGTCTTCGTGCCGGTCTACGTCAACGCCCTGCGCGGCTTCGCCAACGTCTCCGCCGTGCACCGCGATCTGATGGCCGCGGCCGGGGCCACGCACTGGCAATCGACCTGGCACCTGACCCTGCCCAGCGCCACGCCGTACATCACCACGGGCCTGCGGGTGGCGTCGTCCCTGGCCGTGATCTCGGCCCTGATCGCGGAGTACTTCGGCGGCCCGGTCGGCGGGCTGGGCAAGGCGATCACCTCGGCGGCGTCCAGCTCGAACTACACCCTGGCCTGGGCCTACGTGCTCGGCGCCATCCTGCTCGGTCTGATCTTCTACGGCGTGACGGCGGCCATCGAGCACCGGGCCGGCCGCGGATGAACGGTGTTGCCCCCCAAGCCGGTCCGGCCCATCACAGGAGGAAAGTCATGGTCTTTCGCAATCGATCGGTCCGGGTGGCTGCGCTCGCCGCAGTGGTCGGGCTGGGCATCGCCGGGTGCAGTTCCGGCTCGAGCGAGACGGCGTCGTCAAGTGCGGCCGCGCCGTCCGGCTCGTCGAGCGCCCCGGCGACGCTGACCCCGGTCAAGCTGCAGCTGCAGTGGTTCGCGCAGAGCCAGTTCGCCGGCTACTACGTGGCCAAGGAGAAGGGCTTCTTCAAGGACGCGGGCCTCGACGTGACCATCGTCGAGGGCGGCGCCGACATCGTGCCGCAGGACGTGCTCGCGGCGGGCGACGTCGACTTCGCGATCTCGTGGGTGCCCAAGGTGCTCGGCTCGATGGAGCAGGGCGCGAAGGTCACCAACGTTGCCCAGATCTTCCAGCGCAGCGGCACCCTGCAGATCTCCAAGAAGTCGGCCGGGATCACCTCACCGGCACAGCTGAAGGGCAAGAAGGTCGGCTCGTGGGGCTACGGCAACGAGTTCGAGCTGTTCGCCGGGATGCAGAAGAGCGGCGTGCAGGTCGGCGACATCTCGCTGGTGCAGCAGGCCTTCGACATGAACGGGTTCCTCGCCGGTGACATCGACGCCGCCCAGGCGATGATCTACAACGAGTACGCGCAGGTGCTGGAGACCAAGAACACGGCGACCGGGAAGCTCTACACCGCCGCCGACCTCAACGTGATCGACTGGAACACGGTCGGCACCGCGATGCTGCAGGACGCGATCTGGGCCAACTCCGAGAAGCTGGCCAGTGACGCGGCGTACAAGAAGACCACCGTCGCGCTGATCAAGGCCTCGATCAAGGGCTGGGCCTTCGCCCGGGACAACCCGGAGGAGGCCGCCAAGATCGTGACTGCGGCCGGGTCCACGCTGGGTCAGAGCCACCAGCTGTGGATGGCGAACGAGATCAACAAGCTGATCTGGCCGAGCCCGAACGGCGCCGGCATGGTGGACGAGGCGGCCTGGAAGCAGACCGTCGCGGTGGCCATGGGCACCAAGAACGAGAGCGGCAGCACCATCATCACCAAGGAGCCGCCGGCCTCGGCCTACACCACCGAGTACGTCAAGCAGGCCCTGACCGAGTTGGAGGCCGAGAAGGTCGACACCAAGGGCGCGGGCTTCAAGCCGATCACGGTCACCCTGGTGGCGGGCGGCAAGTAGCACCCTGCGAACCTGCTCATGCTCCGCGGGTACCTCTGATCCGGATCCGGACACCGCCGGTCGGAGGTCCCTCTGCGGAGCATGAGCGGGTTCGGTGCGGGATCAGCTATCGGTGCGGGATCAGATCAGATCAGGTCAGATCAGGTCAGATCAGGCCGGCGGGGACGGTGGCGACCTTGGCCAGCACCAGAACCAGTAGCAGGACGGCGATCGCGGCCAGACCGGCCGGGTGAAGCACCGAGCGACGCGCCGGCGGCGCATAGGCCAGGACGGCGCCGGCCAGGGCCCCGGTGATCAGCCCACCGAGGTGGGCCTGCCAGGCGATGGACAGGCCCGGCACGAACCCGATCACCGTGTTGACCACCAGCAGGGCGATCATGCCGCCGTTGTTCCGGCCGAGCCGGCGGTGGATCACCATGATCGCGCCCCAGACGCCGAACACGGCGCCCGAGGCACCCACCGCCCCGGTCCACCAGCTGCGCGACTCGGCCCCGGGCGTGGCCAGCAGGAACAGGCCGACCGAGCCGCCGACGGCGGCCAGCAGGTAGAGCGCGACGAAGCGGGCCCGGCCGATCAGGCTCTCCAGGTAGGGCCCGCCGAGCCAGAGCGCGTACATGTTGAACACGATGTGCAGCAGGAAGCCGGGCGAGTGCAGGAACGCCGAGGTCAGGAACAGCCACGGCTCCTGGATGGCGTAGGCGGGCACGAACATGAACCGGCCGGTGACGTCGAGGCCCGGCGCGAGCCACTGCGCGGCATAGACCACCGCACACACGCCGATGATCATCGTGGTGGCGTTGGTGCCCCCGCGCTGCACCTGGCCGCCGAGCGCCGTCCGCCCGGTGCGCACGGTCCTGGCCTGCTCCCTGACGCAGTCCACGCACTGGAAGCCGACCGCCGCGGGGCGCTGGCACTCCGGGCAGACCGGGCGTTCGCACCGCTGGCAGCGCACGTACGACTCGCGGTCGGGGTGACGCGGGCAGACCGGGACGGCCCCGGGCTGCCCGCCCCCGACAGAGGGTGGCGAGGCGGGTGGTTGGGTCACCCGCGCTCGACCGTGACGCTGGTGATCACCACCGGGTCGGTGGGGCGGTCCGAGCGGTCGACGGAGGTGGCGGCGATCGCGTCCACCACCTGGCGGCTCGCGGCGTCCGCCACCTCGCCGAAGATGGTGTGCTTGCCCTGCAGGTGCGGGGTCGGGCCGACGGTCACGAAGAACTGGGACCCGTTGGTGCCCTTGCCCATCCGCTTGCCGGCGTTGGCCATGGCGAGGATGTACGGCTTGGTGAAGGCGAGCTCGGGGTGGATCTCGTCGTCGAAGTCGTAGCCGGGGCCGCCGGTGCCGGTGCCGACCGGGCACCCGCCCTGGATCATGAAGCCGGAGATCACCCGGTGGAAGACCAGGCCGTCGTAGAACGGATCCTTGCGCGGCTGGCCGGTCGTGGGGTCGGCCCACTCGCGTGTGCCCTCGGCGAGCTCGACGAAGTTGGCCACGGTCTTGGGCGCGTGGTTCGGGAACAGCTGCACCCGGATGTCGCCACGGTTGGTGTGCAGCGTCGCATGCAGGGTCGAGGGCAGAGCTTCGGTCACCGGTGACACTTCCCCTTCAGGGTGGGTTTCGGGCGGTCGATCGGGTGCCATCCTCGCACGGGCCAACGCGCCCCCGCCCGCGGTGGGGTCCCTCCCACAGCCCGCATGATCACCACGAGATCGCACTCCTCCCCCAGCCGCTGGGGGCAGACGTCGATCTCACGGCGATCACCGCTCGCGCGCCGCCTCGAACGCGAGAGGATGATGGCAAGGTGGCTCGAGCGAAGGGGAACCCGGTGAGGATCAGGCAGGACAAGCAGACCGCGGCTCGGATCCGTGAGGTCGCGCAGAGCGCGGCGGATCGGATCGGCTCCACCGTCGGCCCGTTGGCCGAGACCCAGTCGGCGGAGCTCCGCGCCCGGCTGGCCCCGGCGGTCGAGCAGGCCTCCGCGGTGGCCAAGGACCGGGTCGAGCGCGGTCTCAGGGCCGCCGCCCCCCGGGTGGAGTCGGCCTCCCAGGCGATGGCCCCGCACGTGGAGAAGGCCGTCGAGAAGGCCCGGGAG
>JBAPWU010000316.1:0-1632 GCA_049283855.1 Kineosporiaceae bacterium | reverse complement strand
GAGCAGCTGCTCGGCGGCCGCGACCACGCCGCGAGGCACCTCGAGCCCGTCCGCTCCCCCGCCGTACAGCGCCACCGCCGGGTCGTGGCCGGCGACCTCGGCCTCCACCGGGACGGCGTCGGGGGGGATGTAGGGCGGGTTCGCCACCACCACGTCCACGGCACCCACCAGGTCGGCCAGGGCCGCCCGGTCGGCGCCGATCGCATCGCCGGGCCGCAGCTCGACCCGTTGCCCCGCAGGGAGTTCCGCGACATTGCGGCGCGCCCAGGTCAGCGCGGCCGGGTCGAGCTCGAGCGCGACCACCCGCGCCCGCGGCACCTCGTCGGCGATCGCCAGCGCCACCGCGCCCGACCCGGTGCACAGGTCGACCACCACCACCTCGGACGGCGAGAGCGCGTTCGCCTCCTCGATGGCCAGCCCGGCCAGCACCTCGGTCTCGGCCCGGGGCACGAACACCCCCGGCCCGACGGCGACCTCGATCCGGCGGAACGGGGCCCGGCCGGTCAGGTGCTGCAGCGGGGTGCGGGCCGCCCGGCGCTCGACCAGGGTGTTCCACCGGGCCTGCCGGTCCTCGTCCAGCGCATCCCCCCGGGCGAGGGCCACCAGCACCTCGCCCCGGCCGCACCCGAGCAGGTGCGCGGCCAGCAGTTCGGCGTCCGCCCGGGGGCTGGGAACCCCGGCGGCGGCGAAGCGCTCGGTGGCCTCGCGCAGGGCTGTGGCGAGGTCGCTCACCCGGTCTCGCCGGACAGGCGCGCGGACTCGTCGGCGTCCAGGCAGGACTGCACCACCGGGTCCAGGTCGCCGTCGAGCACCTGGTCGAGGTTGTAGGCCTTGTAGCCGGTGCGGTGGTCGGCGATCCGATTCTCGGGGTAGTTGTAGGTGCGGATCCGCTCGCTGCGGTCGACCGTGCGCACCTGGGAGCGGCGGGTGGCCGAGGCCTCGGCCTGCGCGGCCTCGGCGGCGGCCGCGTGCAGCCGGGCCCGCATGATCCGCAGGGCCTGCTCCCGGTTCTGCAGCTGGCTCTTCTCGTTCTGGCAGGACACCACGATGCCGGTGGGGAGGTGGGTGATCCGTACGGCCGAGTCGGTCGTGTTCACGCTCTGCCCGCCCGGTCCGGAGGAACGGAACACATCGATCCGCAGGTCCTCGTCGTTGATCACGACCTCGACCTCCTCGATCTCGGGCAGCACCAGGACGCCGGCGGCGCTGGTGTGGATCCGGCCCTGCGACTCGGTGGCCGGCACCCGCTGCACCCGGTGCACGCCGCCCTCGTACTTCAGGTGGGCGAAGACGCCCTCGCCGGGAGCCGGGTGGCCCCTGGAGGAGATCGCGACCGAGACGTCCTTGTAGCCGCCGAGGTCGCTCTCCGTCGCCTCGATCACCTCGGTCCGCCAGCCCCGCCGCTCGGCATAGCGCAGGTACATCCGCAGCAGGTCGCCGGCGAACAGCGCGGACTCGGCCCCGCCCTCGCCGGCCTTCACCTCGAGGATGACGTCGCGATCGTCGTCCGGGTCGCGGGGCAGCAGCAGGGTGCGCAGCCGCTCGCGGGCGATGGCCTCGGTGGCCTCGAGGCCGCTCACCTCGGCGGCCAGGCCGGCGTCCTCGGAGGCGAACTCGCGCGCGGTCTGCGCG
>JBAPWU010000315.1:0-2481 GCA_049283855.1 Kineosporiaceae bacterium | reverse complement strand
GTGTGGACACTTCTCGGGCTGAAATGGCCGAAACAGCCCGAGAAGTGTCCACACTCGCTCCGATCATGGACTGGTGCGCTCACTTCCCGACTGGACCCGGGCTGGACCCGGGCTGGACCCGGGCTGGACCCGGGCTGGACCCCGGCTGGACCCAGGCTGGACCCAGGCTGGACCCACTCGCTCCGGTCCGGTCCGGTCCGGTCGCGCGAGTCACCAGCGGGGACCGGCCGGGCCCACCACCCAGCGGTCCTGGGTTCGATCACGCGCAACGCCGTCCGCATGCCTGCGGCGCAGGCGAGCCAGCGCCGCCGCGCGACGTCCGCCGAGGTCGACCGCCGTGTGCTGCACCACGATGAGGCCAAGCGCCTCGAATCGCTCGCGCCGACTGTGGTCCGTGGAGCGCCGATCCGCTCCGGCATGATCACCACCGTCGTACTCGGCCACCACACCGGCGTCCGGGTCGATCAGGTCGGCGCGCCCGACGAACTCCCCGGTGCGGGAGTAGATCTGGCGGTTGACCAGAGGCATCGGGAGCCCGGCGTCCACGACCCAGAACATGCGCAGGCGCGACTCCTGGGCCGACTCGGTGTGCGGGCGAGCGAGGGACAGGGCCTCGCGGGCCCGCACCGCCCCACGGCGGCGGGGATGGTCGTCGAGCCACCGGGACACCTCGGCCAGCAGCGCGTCGCCGTCGGGGATCATCGCGTCGACACAGACCACCGCCTCGACCAGCGACGCGGTGAACCGCGCCAGGTCGGCACACGTGCGTGCCGGCGAGGTCACCCGCACTCCGCCGACCACCATGATCTCCCCCTCCTCGAGATCACTCCGGACGACGCGCACCCCCGTGGTGCGACGGCAGCGGGCCGTGCGGGGCAGACACAGCGGCACCGGGAACTCGCAACCGCTCGGCGCACGGCCGTCCAGGCGGTGGAAGCCATGGGCGAACGCCGCTGCCCAGCCGCCGATCGCACCGACGTCGCCGGTCAGCGGCGCTGCACGCAGCACCCGCTCCCAGGGATCGACCGCGTGGGGCCCAGGAGCGGGCCCGGCCGGTCGGAGCGAGCGCGCCCAGAGCCCTTGATTGGTGCGGACCCACCCGGGCCCGCGCAGTTCATGGTCGCTCACGCCGTGCCGGGCGAGCTCCCGCCGGTCGTGCGCCCCCCGGAGCAGGCGCTCGGGCGACGGGTCGATCAGGGCCATGCCCCAGCCTGCACATCATTCAGACCCGTTGGCGCCCAGACCATCCAGGCCTGTGCACAACCATGGAACGACGGCCGGCTGTGGACGGGTCGTCGACCGGATCCCGAGCCCGAGCCCGAGCCCGACACGCCAGGGACCAATTGACAAACAGAATCGTCAATAGCAGAGTGGGGGAATGCTCGATCTGGAGGTCATCGACGCGCCTGCCACGGCGGTGGCCGCGCTCGACCCGATGCGGGCCAAGATCCTCGCCACCTTGGCCGAGCCGGGGTCGGCCACCACCGTCGCCAGGGCCCTGGGACTGCCCCGGCAGAAGGTGAACTACCACCTGCGCGCCCTGGAGTCCCACCACCTGGTGCGCCTGGTCGAGGAGCGTCCCCGCCGCGGGCTGACCGAGCGGGTGGTGGTCGCTACCGCCAGGGCCTATGTCCTCTCCCCCACCGCGCTCGGCGAGAACGCGGCCGACCCGAGCCGCACCGATCGACTCTCCAGCCGCTACCTGATCGCCGTCGCCGCCCGCATGGTGCGCGAGGTGGCCGACCTGGCCCGGCGGGCCGACGCAGCCCGAAAACCCTTGGCCACGCTGGCGATCGACACCGAGATCCGATTCGCCTCGGCGGGCGACCGGGCTGCCTTCACCACCGAACTCACCCGCGCCGTGACCACCCTCGCGGCGCGTTACCACGACGAACGGGCCCCCGGCGGGCGCTGGCATCGCCTGATCGTCGCCGCCCATCCCCTTCCACCCACCACCCCACCCCCGGTCCAGGAGGCGTGAGCCATGTCCGACGACAAGCGGTCCCTCGAGCTCGAGGTCGAGGTCACCGGAACCCCCGAGCAGGTGTGGCAGGCGATCGCCACCGGCCCCGGCATCTCCTCCTGGTACGTGCCGCACACCGTCGAGGAGCGCGCCGGCGGCGCCGCGACCGCCTCGTTCGGCCCCGGCCCCGAGATGCAGATCGCCGGCAGGGTCGCCGCGTGGGAACCTCCGCACCGGATCGTCTTCGACGGCGGTGAGGGCGTCGACGGCCTCGCCTTCGAGTGGGTGGTGCAGGCCCGCGACGGCGGCACCTGCGTCGTCCGCCTGGTCAACTCCGGCTTCGGCGACGGGGCCGCCTGGGACGCCCAGTACGACGGCCTCGCAGAGGGCTGGCTGCTGTTCCTGCTCAACCTGAAGCTGCACCTGGCCCACTTCGCCGGTCAGGCCGGCACCGCCATGCTGCCGATGGCGATGTGGGCCGGCCCGCGCGAGGCGACCTGGGCGGCGCTCACCGGCGC
>JBAPWU010000314.1:0-6046 GCA_049283855.1 Kineosporiaceae bacterium | reverse complement strand
GGTCGCGCAGGGCCCGTGGATCCTGTGCACCGCACCGCTCGGCGGACAGGAACGGGCCCTCCAGGTGCACGCCGGCCAGCTCGTCGTCCGCGGCCAGCGCGGCCAGGGTGGCGACCGCCGCGCGCAGGTCGTTCGGAGGGGCGGAGACGGCGCTGCCGATCAGGGAGGTCGTGCCGTGCCGTCGGTGGTGGGCGATGGCGGTGCGCGCGCCCTGCGGATCCGGCCCGAACTCGCCGCCGCCGCCGCCGTGGCAGTGGATGTCGACCAGGCCCGGGAGCAGCGTCGACCCGGCCGGCCAGCGCGCGGGTTCGTCGGCGTCGGCATACCGGTCCGGAAGGTCGCGGCGGGGCCCCGCATAGAGGATGTCCTGGGCGTCGACGACGACCGCCCCATCGCTGATCACGCCGGTGGAGGCGACCAGTCGGCCGGTGAGCAGGGTCAGGTCGGTCACGAGCGATGAACCTACCCACTCGGTCGCGGGGAGGCCCCGACACGCGTTCGCTACCGTGACCGTGTGCCCAGCCGCCGGTCCCCGGACGACCCCGCGGACGCCACGGCGGCGGTCGACCGGGAACGCCGCTGGAGCACTCTGCTGGAACTGCTCGCCGCCAACGGCCGGCTCAGCGTCGTCGACGCCTCGCGAACCCTCGGGGTGTCGGTGGCGACGATCCGGCGCGACTTCGCCGCGCTGGCCGCGCAGCAGTTGGCGGCCCGCACGCACGGTGGCGTGGTCTCGACCTCGGTGGCCTATGCCCTGCCGGCGCGCTATCGCTCGGCCGCGCGCGAGGATGCCAAGGACCGGGTGGCCGCGCGGGCCGGCGAACTGATCCCGGTGGGTTCGGTGGTCGGGCTGAACGGCGGCACGACGACCACTCTGACGGCCCGGCACCTGGCCCGGCGCACGGACCTCGCCGGGTCCGCGGACCCGCAGCCACTGACCGTCGTCACCAATGCGCTGAACATCGCCGTCGAGATGGTGCTGCGCCCGTTCATCCGCTGCGTCACCCTCGGCGGCGTCGCCCGGCCGGAGTCCTACGAGGTCACCGGCCCGCTCGCCTCGCTGGTGCTCGAGCAGCTCTGGCTGGACACGGCGGTGCTCGGTGTCGGCGGCATCGACGAGGCGGCCGGTGTGACCTGCTCCCAGGAGGGTGAGGCGGAGATCAGCGCGCTGATGACCCGTCGCTGCGACCGGGTGATCGTGGTGGCCACGGGGGACAAGCTGGGGCGTCGCGCGTTCGCCCAGATCTGCCGTCTCGGCGACATCGACATCCTGATCACCGACGACTCCGCCCCGGCCGCGGCCCGGGATCTGTTGCGCAACAACGGCGTCGAGGTGATCACCGTCTAGGCGGGGATCCCGGCGGTGCCGCCATCGCCACCCGGGCCGACGCGGCACAGCACCTCACCGTGCACGATCACGAACCACCCGCAGGGGTCGCTCGCCCACTCCTGCCACGCGGCACGCATCCGGTCCAGGTCGCCCTGGAGCGCCGCCCCGGTCTCCAGCGCCTGCCGGGCGATGGCCGAATCGACGATCCGGTCGGCCCACATGCCGCCCCACCAGGTGCGGGCCTCGGCCGTGGCGTAGCACCAGGTGGAGGCGCCGGGCGTGACGTCGGTGAACCCGGCCTGGAGGGCCCACGCCAGCAGGCGGCGTCCGGCATCGGGCTGCCCGCCGGAGCGTCGGGCGAGCGAGCGGTACAACGCCCGCCACTCCTCCAGCCCGGGCACCTGCGGGTACCAGGTCATCGCGGCGTAGTCGGCGTCGCGCGCCGCCACCAGTCCCCCCGGCGCGGTGAGCCTGCGCATCCGGCGCAGCGCCTCGATCGGGTCGGGCAGATGCTGCAGCACCTGGTGCGCGTGGACGACGTCGAAGGACGCGTCGGGCAGGTCGAGGGTGTAGATGTCGCCCACCCTGACGTGGAGGTTGGTCACGCCCCGCCCCCGGCAGTGGCGGGCCGCCTGCTCCACCACGTCGGCCGAGGGATCGACGGCCAGCACGGGGCCGGGTGCAACCCGACCGGCCAGGTCCGCCGTGATCGTGCCCGGGCCGCAGCCGACGTCGAGCAACCGCTGACCCGGACGCAGATGGGGCAGCAGGTAGGCGGCGGAGTCCTCCGCCGTGCGCGACCGGTGCGATCGCAGGACGGCCTCGGCGTGACCGTGCACGTAGTGGTCCATCCGGCGACGATAGTCTCCATCGTCCATATAGCGATACTGCTGTCTCGACATGAGAGATCACGTGAGCAGCGGGAGGAGGACCGGGGGAGAGCGCCGGGCGACCAGCGACAGGGGGTCGACGTAGGTGCCGGCGCGCAGGGCACCCCAGTGGAGGCAGGACGGAGACCGGCAGTGCGACCCCGAGGCCTCGACGATCCCGAGCGGCCGGCCGGCAGTGACCTGCTGCCCGCGCTGCACCAACGCCCGGACCGGCTCATAGGTGGTGCGAAGGCCTCCCTCGTGGGTGACCACGACCACCCCGCGCCCGGCCAGGGGCCCCGCGAAACTGACCAGGCCAGCCCCCGCCGCGTGCACCACGGTGCCGGCGGCCGCGGCGAGATCGACGCCACGGTGACCGCTCGACCACCGGTAGGGCCCCACGCTGAACCGGTTCAGGACGTGCGGGTCCGGCTCGATCGGCCAGCGCCAGGACGCCGGCCGTGCCCTGGCGGAAGGCGCCGCCGCGGCGGGACCGGGATCGTCGACCACCGCGGCGGGCCCCCCGGACGGCGCATCGGGCAGCATCGCCGCCGCGGACAGGAGGATCGCGATCCGGATCGCTGCACCGATGGCCATGCGGATCACCCTGCCGGTCGGGATCCGCCTGCGCGAGAGCCTGTTCCACGCCTGTGGACAACGGCCGTGCCCGGGCCGGCTGTGCACGCGACGACCCCGGCGTTGCGTGCACGCGCCGCGACCTCGACCCGTACCGCGCCGGCGCGGCCTAGCCTGCTCTGGTGGACGAGGAGACCGCGGGTGCCGCCGCGCAGCTGTATGCCGTGGCGCCGTCCGCGTTCCTGTCGACCCGCACCGCCCTGGCCCGCGCGGCCAAGGCGTCCGGGGATGCCGCCGCCGCCAAGGAGATCGGTGCCCTGCGCAAGCCGACGGTGGCGGCCTGGGCGATCAATCACCTGTTCCGGCGCCGTCCGGAGCTGACGGCCCGGCTCCTGGACGTCGGTGGGCGGCTCCGGTCGGCGCAGACCCGGCTCGACGCGGCGACCCTGAGAGACCTGCGCGCCACGCGCGACACGCTGCTGACCGAGCTCGCCGGCGCCGCCGCGGAGGAGGCCGCAGACGCCGGCCAGCCCCTCAGCCCGGCCGTGCTGACCGAGATCCGGGACAGCGTGGTCGCCGCGCTGGCCAGCGCCGAGGCCACCGAGGCGGTGCTCTCCGGCACCCTCACCCGGGCCCTGAGCTACTCGGGGTTCGGCGAGGTCGACCTCGGAGATGCGGTGGCGCGCACCAGCACCGGCGTGCGGCTCGCAGTGATCCAGGGAGCGGCGCCCGAGCGTGAGGCCGAGCAGGTGCTCCGCGACCGCGCCGAGGGCCACCTGCGGATGGCGACCCAGGCCCTGGGCTCCGCCGCCGATGCTCTGGCGGCCGCAGGAGCGGACCGTGGCCGGGCCGAGGAGCGGGTGAGCGCGCTGCGGGCCGAGCTGGCGCAGGCCGAGGCCGTTGCCGAGCAGGCGGAGTCGATCCTGGGTGCCGCGGTCCGTGAGCACGACACGGCCGTGGCCCGTCGCGACGCGGCCGAAGCCGCTCTGCGTGAGCTCGACGCCGGGACCGTCTGACGCCCGTGCGACGGTCAGGGGCGGCGCAGGGTGGCCAGGCGGGCCACGGCGTCGGCGAGCACGTCGGGGCGCTTGCAGAAGGCGAAACGGACCAGGGAGCGGGCGGCGTCCGGGTCGTCGTGGAAGACCTGCACCGGGACCGCGACCACGCCGGCCAGCTCGGGCAGACGACGGCAGAAGTCCATCCCGTCGCCGAACCCGAGTGGGGCGGCGTCGGCGACCACGAAGTAGGTGCCACTGGTGGGGGCCACCGCGAACCCGGCGTCGACCAGTCCGGTCACCAGCTGGTCCCGTCCCGCCTGCAGCCGCGAGGCCAGGGAGGCGTAGACGTCGTCCGGCAGCGCCAGCGCCGAGGCGACCGCCGGCTGCAGCGGAGCGCCCGACACGTACGTGAGGAACTGCTTGACCGTGCTCACCGCATCGATCAGGTGCGCCGGTCCGACGATCCAGCCCACCTTCCACCCGGTCACCGAGAAGGTCTTGCCGGCCGAGGAGATGGTCAGCGTGCGCTCGGCCATGCCGGGCAGGGTCGCCAAGGGCACGTGCTCGAGGCCGTCGAAGACGAGGTGCTCGTAGACCTCGTCGGTCACCACCAGCACGTCGTGGCGGACGGCGAGCTCGGCCACCGCGGTCAGCTCGGCCCGGCTCAGCACCCGGCCGGTCGGGTTGTGCGGGGAGTTCAGCAGCACCATCCGGGTCCGCGGACCGAACGCGGCGGCCAGGGCCTCGACGTCCAGCGCGTAGTCGGGGAAGCGCAACGGCACCGTCCGCCGCACCGCCCCGGCGAGTTCCACGGTGGCGGCATAGGAGTCGAAGTACGGCTCCAGCATGATCACTTCATCACCCGGCGAGCACAGCGCCAGGACGGCCGACGCGATCGCCTCGGTGGCGCCGACCGTGACCAGCACCTCCCGGTCCGGATCGACCTCCACCCCGTAGAACCGCTTCTGGTGCCCGGCGATGGCCGCACGCAGCTCGGGGATGCCGCGCCCGGGTGGGTACTGGTTCGCGCCGCCGCGGATGGCGGCCACGGCCGCCTCCAGCACGGCCTGAGGCCCGTCGGTGTCGGGGAAGCCCTGGCCGAGGTTCACCGATCCGGTGCGCACCGCCAGGGCGGACATCTCGGCGAAGATCGTCGCCGCGAGGGTGCCGTCCGCGCGCAGCAGCCCGGAGGCCCGGGCCACCGCCTGCCACCGACCCGGAGTGAGCGTCATCGGGTCAGCCTACGCAGCCGTTTTGGTCGCCGTCCGTGACCGCACGTAGGATGGATCCGCGGTCAGGTGTCAGCCCGACCGACTTCACGCGCCACCCGCCGTCCCGTAGGGGGCGGGGCGCACCGTTCGGTCCGGCAGACCCTGCCGGTTCAGGTGCGTCGTGGCGCCGGCAGCGCCGTCCACCCGGACGGCGCAACGAACCGAGTAGGAGTACCTCCCCATGGCTGTCGTGACCATGCGCCAGCTCCTCGAGAGCGGCGTCCACTTCGGACACCAGACCCGGCGCTGGAACCCGAAGATGAAGCGGTTCATCTTCACCGAGCGCAACGGCATCTACATCATCGATCTGCAGCAGTCGCTGCTGTTCATCGACAACGCCTACGACTTCATCAAGGAGACCGTCGCCCACGGCGGCACGATCCTCTTCATCGGCACCAAGAAGCAGGCCCAGGAGCCGATCGCCGAGCAGGCCGCCCGGGTCGGCATGCCCTACGTCAACCAGCGTTGGCTGGGTGGCATGCTGACCAACTTCCAGACCGTGCACAAGCGCCTGCAGCGCCTCAAGGAGCTCGAGCAGATCGACTTCGAGGACGTCGCGAAGAGCGGCATGACCAAGAAGGAGCTGCTCGTCCTGCGCCGCGAGAAGGACAAGCTGGACAAGACCCTCGGCGGGATCCGGGACATGGCCAAGGTGCCCAGCGCGGTGTGGATCGTCGACACCAAGAAGGAGCACCTCGCCGTCGACGAGGCCCGCAAGCTCCACATCCCGATCGTGGCGATCCTGGACACCAACTGCGACCCGGACGAGGTCGACTACAAGATCCCCGGCAACGACGACGCCATCCGCTCGGTCACCCTGCTCACCCGGGTGGTCGCCGATGCCGTCGCCGACGGCCTGATGTCCCGCTCGCGGGGCAGCGAGGCCGCCCCGGCCTCGGGTGCGGTCGCCGTGGAGGAGCCGTTGGCCGAGTGGGAGCGTGAGCTGCTCGCCGGCGCGCCCACCGAGGTCGTGGCCGAGGCCGCCCCGGCACCGCTCGAGGC
>JBAPWU010000313.1:0-4515 GCA_049283855.1 Kineosporiaceae bacterium | reverse complement strand
GGCGCGGGGCTCGGCGCCGCCACGTCGCCGAGCCGCATCGACCCCGCGGCGACGTGCGTGAACGCGCCCGCCGATTGGCTGGCCGCCGAGTCACGTCGTCGCGGGGTCGACGTCCTCCCCCCACCGGCGCAGCAGGAGTCCCTCGGTGCCGTCGCCGGCTATCTCGACCGGACCTCGGCCCAGTGCGGGGAGGAGATCGGTCTGCACCTGTCGAGCAGGGTCCGGGTTCGGGCGCGAGTGACGGCCGTGCGGGTGGGGTCCTACCCCGGGGGCTCGGCCCGCGTCGTCTGGGAATCGGGCGTGCTGAGCGTCGCCCCACAGGCGCCACCGCGCGCGGTGGCCGCCCGTAGCACCGTCGTTGCCCACTGGCCGATCACCCTGACGATCCGACCCACAGCGGCCTGGCCACCCGGCCTGTACCTGTTGCGCATCGCCGCCGTGAACGCGCCCACCCAGCCGTCGTTCGTTCCGCTGCGCATCCGGACCAACGGGGAGCGCGCGCCCAGGCTGGTGATCAGCTCGGACCTGACCCAGCTCGCCTACAACTCCTACGGTGGTAGCAGCCTGTACGGCGGGGCGGGCCACACCCACGACGAGATGGCCGCCGACCGCGCCTACCTCGCCGCCGCCGACCGTCCTCTCGCGGGTTCAGGTCTCGGCCAGGTGTTCTCGATGGAGGTTCCGCTGGCTCGCCTCCTGGATGCGCACGGCCTGGTGGCCGACTGGACGACGGACAGCTCGTTCGACCTCAACCCTGCACAGGCCGACGGATACGCCTCGATCGTCCTTCCGGGGCACAGCGAGTACTGGACCCGAGCGGCCTACGACGCGCTGCAGCGCGAGGTCGACCGGGGGGTCAATCTGGCGGTGCTCGGCGCCAACGAGATCTACTGGCAGGCCCGGTTGCATCGCGAGGCCGGCGGACGACTGGTCGGCATGACGGTGTTCCGCGACCGGACCATCGACCCGGTGGCCGACCGCTCCCTGGTCACCACCCAGTGGCGCGAATGGCCCTTGAGCAGGGACCCAGCGGCCCTCACCGGCGCGGGTATGGCCGGCGTCGGCGCCTTCGGCGACCTGACAGTGGTCAGCACCCCGGCCTGGGTGTTCCGAGGGATGCCGGAGGCGATCGGAACGGGACTCGTCGGTGCCATCGGCAACGAGGCGGACGGCGTCGAGCTGGCGGGCGGGCACTCGCCGCCGAACGTGCAGGTGATCCTTCGGGGCGAGGTGCTCACCACCGACCACCCGGGCAAGGTCCTGGTCACGACCAGCTACTACTCCGCCCCCGGGGGTGCCGGCGTCTTCGACGCCGGGACCACCTACTGGCTCTGCGGCGCGCTGGGCACATGTCCGGACCGCGCTGTCCCGCCGGCGACGGGTCTGACCCTGACCGGTATGACCGTCAACGTGCTGGTGGCGTTCGCCACCCACGGCTGGGGTGGCCAGGCGCCATCGGTTCAGCCGTAGTGGCGCGCGAACCGCTGGGCCTTCGGCACGGACCCGGCACGTGGGGAGCGGCTGGATGACGGCGGGCATCGACCTGACGGCGATCGATCTGACAGCGATCGCGTACGCGTTCACCGCGTCGGTGTTGTTCGCAGTGGCGAACAACTTCCAGCGGGCAGCGGCGTCCGCTGTCCCGTTGGAGGCCGGGGGGCCGGTGCGGCTCGTCGTCCGGCTGCTCAGGGCGCCGGGTTGGCAGGTCGGGTCGCTGCTCGCGCTGGTTGCGCTGGGCCTGCATGCCGTCGCCCTGGCTCGCGGCGGCATCACTCTGGTGCAGGCCATCCTCGCCTCGAGCCTGATCGTGGCGCTGGGGATCGAGGCTGTCCGGGGCCGCCGCCGGATGCGGGCGGTGGAGGTGGGCGGTTCGATCGCGCTGGTCGCCGGTGTGGTGCTGCTGGTGTCGTTCGGCAGGCCGGGGGCGGGTCGATCGATCGATGTCACGGTCCAGGTGCTCGCCGGCCTGATCCTCGTCGGCGTGGCCGGGCTCGGGATGGCCGCGTCCCGCATGCGGACCGGGGGGCATGGGCCAGCGGTGGTGATGGGCGCAGCGGCAGGCTCCTGCTTCGCCGTGGACGCCCTGTTCCTCAAGGGCGTCGCCGACTCGGTGGGCGATCTTGACGCGCTTCCCGCCGTCGTCGACCTGGCCGGATTCGTGCTGGCCTCGGTGATCGGCAACCTCGTGGTCCAGCGCGCGTACCAGCGGGCGCCGTTGCGGCTGGTGCTGCCCGCGGTGACCGCCGCCGATCCGCTGACCGCCTTCGTGATCGGCCGCTGGCTGTTGGGTGAGCATCTGCAGAGCGGGGTGGGGTCCGGGCTGGCCGTCGGGCTGGGCCTGACGGCGATGGCCGTCGGCATCGTCATGACGACCGCCGGGAGCCTCACGGGAGGTGATCAGGGGCCCGCCAAGCGCTGAGCTCCCGGTCGACCACGAACGACGCCGGGCCGGCTTCGAGAAGCCGGCCCGGCGTCGTCCGGAAGAGACCTGACGATCTGAGCGGACTCAGATGTCGTAGTACAGCTCGAACTCGTGCGGGTGCGGGCGCAGCCGGATCGGGTCGACCTCGAGCGTGCGCTTGATGTCGATCCAGGTCTCGATCAGGTCCTCGGTGAACACCCCGCTGTCGGTGAGGTAGGAGTGGTCGGCCTCCAGCGCGTTCAGCACCTCGGGCAGCGAGGCGGGAACCTGGGCGATCGAAGCGTGCTCCTCGGGCGGCAACTCGTACAGGTCCTTGTCGACCGGGGCCGGCGGCTCGATCCGGTTCTTGATCCCGTCCAGCCCGGCCAGCAGCATCGCCGAGAACGCCAGGTAGGGGTTGCACGACGGGTCGGGCACCCGGAACTCGATCCGCTTCGCCTTCGGGTTGGACCCCGTCACCGGGATCCGCACGCAGGCCGAGCGGTTGCGGGCCGAGTAGACCAGGTTCACCGGCGCCTCGTAGCCCGGCACCAGGCGGTGGTAGCTGTTCACCGTCGGGTTGGTGAAGGCCAGCAGCGAGGGCGCGTGGTGCAGCAGTCCGCCGATGTACCAGCGGGCCATGTCGGACAGACCGCCGTAGCCGCGCTCGTCGTAGAACAGCGGGACGCCGTTCTTCCACAGCGACTGGTGCACGTGCATGCCGGACCCGTTGTCGCCGAAGAGCGGCTTGGGCATGAAGGTGACCGTCTTGCCGGCCTCCCAGGCCACGTTCTTGATGATGTACTTGAACAGCATCACCTGGTCGGCGGCCTTGGCCAGCGAGTCGAACCGATAGTTGATCTCGGCCTGACCGGCGGTGCCCACCTCGTGGTGGGCCCGCTCGACCTGAAGCCCGACATTGGCCAGGGCCAGGCTCATCTGGTCGCGCAGGTCGGCGTAGTGGTCGACCGGCGGCACGGGGAAGTAGCCGCCCTTGTAGCGGGTCTTGTAGCCGCGGTTGCCGCCCTCCTCGACCCGGCCGGTGTTCCAGGCGCCCTCGATCGAGTCGATGTGGTAGTAGCCCTCGTTCTGCTTCGTCTCGAACCGCACGTCGTCGAAGATGTAGAACTCGGCCTCGGGCGCGAAGAACGCGGTGTCGGCGATGCCGGTCGACTTCAGGTACGCCTCGGCCTTGCGCACGATCTGGCGCGGGTCGCGGCTGTACGGCTCGTCGGTGTACGGGTCGACGATGCTGAAGTTGATGTTCAGCGTCTTCTCGGACCGGAACGGGTCGATCACGGCGGTGTCGATGTCGGGGATGAGCTTCATGTCCGACTCGTTGATCGCCTGGAACCCGCGGATCGAGGAACCGTCGAACATCTGGCCTTCGGTGAAGAACACCTCATCGAGGCTCTTGGCCGGCACGTTGAAGTGCTGCATGACGCCCGGAAGGTCACAGAACCGGACGTCGACGAACTTCACGTCCTCGTCCGCGATGAACTTCAGGACCTCGTCGGCGTTGCTGAACAATCCAACCTCCAGTTGGGCAGCGGGCAGTGATGCGCGTGGGGCGGCCGCCGTCGACCCGCCCCGGATCTGGCTCGACGCTAGGTACCAGCGGTTTCCCGAGGGTGTCCCGTCTGTTTCTGCGGTGTTACGTCGACGGACGACGCGTGTCGTCCGGGTCACGATCCTAGGGTGGGGGGGTGGTCGAGCGTCGAGAACTGGGTGGTTGGTTGCAGGGGCCGGGCGCGTCGTCGTCCGGATCGGGCCCTGATCGGGACCAGGGCGGATACCCGGGGCAGCGTCTGGGCCGCCCCGCGGAGGGCCCCGGCTCGATCGCGGGCTTCGGACGGCGCCTCGCGGGGCTGGGGATCGATTGGGGCTTCGCCCTCCTGATCGGCTACGGCCTGATGCGCCCGCTGCAGTGGGGCGGCATGGCGCCCCTGGCTGCGCTGCTGACCACGCACGTGGTGCTGGTCGGAACGGCCGGGTTCACCGCGGGGCACCGGCTGGTCGGGGTGCACGTGCAGACCCTGGACGGCGCGCCGCCCGGCCCGATCCGGGCGCTGGTCCGCTCGCTGCTGCTCTGCCTGGCCGTGCCGGCCCTGATC
>JBAPWU010000312.1:0-10850 GCA_049283855.1 Kineosporiaceae bacterium | reverse complement strand
GCCGAGCCCCGGGACCACCTCGGCCACCCCGAGCCGGCTCGACGCCGGTTCCGGTGGCGAGGTCGACGACGAGGTCGACGGCGAGGACGGCGAGGACGGGATCGCCGAGGCCTTCGTCGATCTCCTCCGGCACGAGGTGATCCCGCCCGTGCCCGGCTTCCGCGTCGTCCGGCTGGTGCCGCCGCCCGAGGCGCGCGGTGAACGGCCCATCGACGACGGCGACGCCTGTTCGGTGGTGGTCGGCGAGCGGGTCGTGGTCACCTGGGTGCGCGAGGTGATCGACTCCGAGCACGAGGCCCCCCGCACCCTGACCCACCTCGACGCGGTGGAGCACCTCGAGGTGCCCGAGACGCACGGCATGCTGCTGTGGACGGCGCCCAGCGGCCGGGAGATCCCGGTGGCCTGGGCGACCAAGTACCTCCCCCGCGCGCGGGACGGCTGGGACTGGTGCGTCGACTTCACCCAGCGCGCCCTGGGCGTGCTGCCGCCCGGCCCCCCGGCCCGGCCCGATCCCTGGGTCGGCGACTTCCCGGCCCGGCTGGGCCGGACGGCGGCCAAGCTGCATCTGGCCCTGGCCACCGCCTCGTCGGTGATCCCCGAGCCGACCGCGCCGGCCGAGGCCGATCTGATCCGGGCCTGGCACAGCGCCGCACGCGAGCGGGTGGAGGCCGCCGCCGGGATCGCCCACGAGGGGGAGCTCGAGGGCGTCGCCGACGTGCTGCTGCCGCGGCTCGAGGCCCTGGCCGCCACGGTGGACGCACTCGAGGCCGTGGCCGCCGACGTCGAGGCCGGAGGACCGGCGGTGCTGGTCCAGCGGGTGCACGGCGACCTGCACGTCGGGGTGATCCTGCGCTGGCCGGGCGGTCTGGTCGTGGTGGACTTCCACCCCAATCCGGTGGTCGAGGTGAACGGCCTGAGCGTCGGCCAGCCGATGCAGCCCGCCGCGCGGGACGTCGCCCGGCTGCTGCGCAGCCTCGATCACGTCGCTCGCGTGGTCGACAAGGGCACCGGCTTCACCCTCACCGACGCGGTGGATGCGTGGAGCCGCGAGGCGCGCCGGCAGTTGCTCGAGGCCTACCGGTCCGAGCTGGAGTCCGCCGAGCGCCCGGAACTGCTCGACGAGCGGCTGATCGCCCCGTTCGAGGCCGAGCAGCTCTGCCGCGAGATCGTCTACTCCGGTCGGCACCTGCCGTCGTGGGTGTACGCACCGCTGGGCGGGCTGTGGCAGACCTTCGACACCACGCCCGCGCCGGAGGCCGACGGCGTGGACTCGGCCGCACCGGGACGACGCGGACGGCGCGCCAAGGCCTCTACGCTCTGACCCATGGCGGCACGTGAAGGCGTCAAGCGGATGGTCTGGGGCGGCGTCCTGTTCGCCATCGTCTCACCACTGATCTTCGTCCTGACCCTCGTGCTCGGGCTGCTCTCCGCCCTCCGCCCGATCGGCGGCCTCGACCGGCTGCCTCCGGGCGGCAGGGCTCCGCTGGCGGCCGGGCAGAGGGTGGTGCTCTTCGTCGACGTCTCCCAGTCGAGTCAGTCGCCCAGTTGCACGGTCACCGGACCGGACGGTGCCGTGACCCTGTCCGCCTCCGGCGGGACCACGGTGACCGTCAACGGGGCGGAGTGGCGCGAGACGAACGCCTTCACCGCCGGTCCGGCCGGGGACTACGCGGTGGACTGCGCCCCCATGGACGCGCTGCTGGTGGACCGGGGGATGGCCGACCGGGTGGCCCGCGGCCTCGGGCTGTCGGTGGCCGCGGCGTTCCTCCTGCCCCTCCTGACCGGCGTGGCCGGTGCCTGGCTCTTCATCTGGGGCCTGCTGCGCTACCGAGCCGGCAAGGCACGCATCGCCCACCCGGGGTACCCGCAGCCGGGATACCCGCCCCCCGGCTACCCGCCGGCGGTCCCCCTCCCGGAACCGCCCGAACCCGGCCTCCCGCAGCCCGGCACGCCACCTCAGCCGCCGGCCCCGCCGTCGTCGAGCTACGAGCCCCCGCGCACCTGACCCTGCGCCGCGCCAGGGGCTGGGTCCGCGTCCTCGCTGACGGACAGATCACACCTGTCGTTCCAGCGGGTCTCGCCGGGCACACTGGGACGGTGCGCCGACGACGTGCCGCAGCCCTGCTCATGGCGACGGTCGCCGTGGTTGCTCTCGGCGCCGGGACCTACATCTGGTCCGGTGAGGGCTGCGACGGTTCCACGTGCAGCCACCTGACGCCGTACGCGCTCGACACCACGATGACGCTCGAACTGCCGTCAGCGCGGGCCTGCGTGCGCGTTCAGGCCGATGGCCGACTGAGCACGCAGTACCGGCGCCTGCGCTGGCCCGGAGACCACCGCCGCTACACCTCCGCCGAGCTCTCGCCGGGAAGCCTGTGGGTGACCGTGACCACGTCGTGCACCGAGACGACGGAGTTCGCGGTGCAGAACCTGACCGTGGAGAACCGCTGGACGGCGACCCCGGACGGGCTGACCACCTTCCAGATCCCCGACTCGGACGGCGCCCACCCGCCCCTGCGTGTGATCGTGTGTGACCAGGGCGGAGCGAGGAGCGGGACGTTCTCGTAGCGGATCCCTCGGCGGCGATCCCCGGATCTCACCACCCGCCGCCAACGGCCGAACAGGCCAGCCGGGAGGTTGTGCACAGCCTCTCTGCGCGCTGTCCTCCCCTCGTGGCACTCTGGCGCCCAGGTTCGGAAAGGGGCGGCAGGCATGGGGAAGAACAGTCGGCAACGGCGGGCGAAGGCCCAGGCGCGCGCGAGGGGCGGTCCGGGCGGCAACGGGTTCTCGCGCCCGTCGGGGCCCCCGACCGGAACGCCCGGGGGCGGTCTGCACGACGCGCTGCGCGCGCACACCGAGCAGAGCAGCCTCGAGGACAGCACCCTGTCGATGATCTGGGCGGCGATGCGGGACCTCGAGCAGGGTGACCAGGGTGGCCTGCACGCGACCCTGTCCGGTCTGACCGCCGTGGCCGCTCGCCCGGGTGGCCAGCGCGCCGTCGAGCGGGTCCTGCTGGGCGAGCTGCGGGGCGCGGTCACCGAGGCCTGGCGGCGCGGGTGGGAGCCGGCGGATCTTCATCGTCTGGCCGGGCGCCGGCTCACCGGTGCGCACGTGTCCCTGCTGGACGACGCGATCGCCGCCGAACTCGCCGGCTACGCGGCGTCCACGATCGATCCCCGCTGGCCGGGCCAGCTGGAGGAGATCTCGGCCCGCGTGTGGTGGCCGCGGGAGCGCTCCTACCTGCGGGCCTGGCTCGACCGGTCCGGTGCGGGGTGGGCGTCGCTGGCGCCGCCGCTGGTGGAGGTGCTGCACCTGCTGCGAACCCTGCCCCGGCTGGAGCGGATCGGTGGTGTCCCCGGAACCGTCGTGCCGCCGTCCGGCCCGGTCCGGCCCGACGCCCCGCCGGTGGACGAACGCATTCTCAGCCGGGTGCGGGCGCTGCTGGCCAAGGCCGAGTCGACGACCTTCGAGGCCGAGGCCGAGACGTTCACCGCGGGGGCCCAGGCGATGATGGCCCGGCACAGCATCGACGCCGCGCTGCTGGCCGCCTCCGCCGGGGCCGGGAATCGGCGGCAGGCGCCGGGCGGGCGCCGGATCGGCATCGACAATCCCTACGAGGGGCCGAAGGCCCTGCTGCTGGACGCCGTCGCCCGGGCCAACCGCTGCCGCTGCGTGTGGAGCCAGTCGTTCGGGTTCGCGACCCTGGTCGGGTTCGCCACCGACGTCGACGCCGTGGAGACCCTGTTCACCTCGCTGCTGGTCCAGGCCACCCAGGCCCTGACCCGTGAAGGGTCGCGGCAGGGTCCCGGCGGCCGGGCCCGCAGCCGCTCGTTCCGGTCCTCGTTCCTGACGGCCTTCGCACTGCGGATCGGCCAGAGGCTCCAGGAGGCGACCCAGGGCGTCACGGACGCCGCTGTGGCGGAGGCGGGCGAGCAGGGGCGCACCCTGCTGCCCGTGCTGGCCTCGCGGGAGCGGGCCGTGGAGGAGGCGTTCGCGGAGATGTTCCCCACGACGGTGACCCGCAGCGTCAGCTCGGTCAGCGACGCCCGGGGGTGGTACCTCGGCCAGAGCGCAGCCGACCGCGCCTCCCTCGCCGCCGGACCCGCCCTCCCCCGGTGACCCGCCCTCCCCCGCTACCCGCTCACCCAGGCCGACCCGCCCTCCCCCGCTACCCGCTCACCCAGGCTGACCCGCCCTCCCTCGCCGACCCGCTCACCCGGGCGCGCCCTCACCGGTGTGCACTTCCGGGCGGTATCTCAGCCAGAAAGCACCGGAACCTGCACACCGGTGAGCCCGGCCGGGCAGTCCCGGGCAGTCCCGGGCAGGCTACTTCGTGGAGGGGCGGGTCGGGCGGCTGGGCCGGCTGGGCGGGCGTGAGCCGGACGGCGACGGCTCGTCCACCCGGGTCAGGCCGATCAGCTTGCCGGAGATCCGGGTGGCGGCCAGCGCCTCGGCGGTGCCCTCGGGCAGGGTGGCCGGCAACTCCACGATGGAGTGGTCGGCGCGGATGTCGATGTGCCCGAAATCGGCCCGGCCCAGGCCGCCCTCGTTGGCGATCGCTCCCACGATCGCGCCCGGCTGCACCTTCTGCCGCCGGCCGACCTCGATCCGGTAGGTGGCCAGGGCGGTCTCGCCCCGCGGCCGCTTCGCGCCGGCCACCCGGGTCGGCCCCCCACGCCCGGCCGGTGCCTCCTTGCGCTTCGACCGCGCACCCGACACCGCCGGGCGCGGCGGATCCGGCGGGAGCAGGAACCGGGAGCCGTCCCGGGACATCACCGCGAGCGCGGCGGCGACGTCCAGCACGTCGGCATCGTGCTCCTCGAGGTAGCCCGAGATCAGGCGCTTGAACGTGGACAGCTCGGCGTGCGCCGGGCTGGGTCCGGGCGCGGCCGCGGTCAGATGCTCGGTCAGGGAGTCGGCGAACCTGGCCACCCGGGTGGTGTTCACGTCCTCCGCCGACGGCAGCGGCATCTCGGTGATCGGCTGCCGGGTCGCCCGCTCGATCGAGGCGAGCAGGTGCTTCTCCCGCGGGGTGACGAACAGCAGCGCGTCGCCGGAGCGACCTGCCCGGCCGGTGCGCCCGATCCGGTGCACGTAGGACTCGCTGTCCTGCGGGATGTCGTAGTTGACCACGTGCGAGATCCGGTCGACGTCCAGGCCCCGGGCGGCGACGTCGGTCGCGACCAGGATGTCCAGCGCCCCGCTCTTGAGCTCGCCGATGGTCCGCTCGCGCTGGGCCTGGGCCAGGTCCCCGTTGATCGCCGCCGCCGACAGCCCCCGGGCGCGCAACCGGCCGGCCAGCTCCTCGGTGGCCGACTTGGTGCGCACGAAGACGATCATCGCCTCGAACGGCTCGATCTCGATCACCCGGGTCAGGGCGTCGAGCTTCTCGTGATGGTTCACCAGCAGGTAGCGCTGCCGGGTGTTCGCGGCGGTCATGGTCTTGCCGCGGACCGTGATCTCCTCCGCGTCGGTCAGGTACTTGCCGGCCATCCGCCGGATCTGCGGCGGCATCGTGGCCGAGAACAACGCCACCTGCTTGCTGTCCGGGGTCGTCGTCAGGATGGTCTCGACGTCCTCCTGGAAGCCCATCTGGAGCATCTCGTCGGCCTCGTCGAGTACCAGGAACCGCAGCTCGCGCAGGTCGAGGGTCTTGCGGTTCAGGTGGTCGATCACCCGGCCGGGCGTGCCGACGACGATGTGCGCGCCGCGGCGCAGGGCGGCGAGCTGGGCGCCGTAGCTCTGGCCGCCGTAGATCGGCACCACGTGCACGCCGGGCAGGTGGTTGGCGTAGCGCGCGAAGGCCTCGCACACCTGCAGGGCCAGCTCCCGGGTCGGCGCGAGCACCAGCGCCTGCGGCGTCCGCTGGGCCGGGTCCAGACGGGACAGGATCGGCGCGGCGAAGGCCGCGGTCTTCCCGGTCCCGGTCTGGGCCAGGCCGACCACGTGCCGGCCGGCCAGCAGCGCGGGGATGGTGGCCGCCTGGATGCGGGAGGGGTTCTCGTACCCGACGTCGACCAGGGCGCGCAGCACCCGCTCGTCCAGGCCGAGATCGGCGAAGGTGGTGGGGGAGTCGTCCGGTGCGGTCGTCATGTCGTCCTGTGCAGTCGTCATCGGGCACCAATCTACGGCGAACCGGCCAGGCCACGGGCCGGTACTCTGCCGCCCTGACTCACCAAAGGGGCCGATCATGACGGAAACCGCACCACGGACGCCGGTCACGCTGGACCGCGGACGCATCGCCGAGCTCACCGCTCGCGAGGCTGCTCGGCTGAATCAGCGCACGCAGGGATCGCGCCGGCTGCACGAGCGCGCGCGCCAGACGCTGTCTGCCGGGGTCGCCTCCTCCTACCAGATGCGTGACCCGTGGCCGATCTACCTCGACCGGGGGTCCGCGGCCGTCGTGTGGGATGTCGACGGCAACCGGATGACCGACTTCCACAACGGTTTCGGCTCGATGGTGCAGGGTCACGCGCACCCGACGATCTCCCAGGCGGTGCGCGACCGGCTCGATGCGGGCACCCACTTCGCGGCACCCACCGAGGACGCCGTGGTCGTGGCGGAGGAGCTCAAGCGGCGCTGGGGCCTGCCCCGCTGGAGGTATGTGAACTCCGGCTCCGAGGCCACGATGGACGCGATCCGGATCGCCCGCGCGGTGACCGGCCGGGAGACGATCGTCAAGATCTTCGGCTCCTACCACGGGCACCACGACTACGTGATGGTCTCGATCGGGGTGCCCTACGGCGAGATCGGCGACCGGGACAACCTGGCCTCGCTGCCCTATGGCGCCGGGATCCCGCAGTCGGTGGCCGACATGACCGTGCCGGTGCCGTTCAACGACGCCGCGGCCATGGAACGCCGGATCGAGCGACTGGTGGCGGAGGGCCGCGCCCCGGCCTGCGTGATCATGGAAGCGGCGATGATGAACCTCGGCATCGTGCTGCCCGAGCCGGGCTATCTGCAGGCGGTCCGCGAGATCACCCGTCGGCACGGCATTGTCCTGATCTTCGACGAGGTGAAGACCGGCCTGTGCATCGCCGCCGGAGGTGCCACCGAGCGGTTCGGGGTCACCCCCGACATGGTCACCCTGGCCAAGGCCCTGGGCGCGGGCCTGCCGCTGGGCGCGATCGGCGGCACCGAGGAGGTCTTCGAGGTGGTCGAGAACGGCAGCGTCGTCCAGGTCGGCACGTACAACGGCAACCCGCTCGGTGTGGCCGCGGCCCGGGCCAGCCTGCTCGAGGTGATGACGCCGGATGCCTACACCCACCTGGACATCCTCAACGACCACCTGGTGCGCGGCTGCCAGGGAGTGCTCGACAGGTACAACCTGCCCGGCTACGCGATCGGGGTGGCGTCCAAGGGCTGCGTCACGTTCGCCCCGACCAAGATCGTCGACTACGAGACCTTCAAGCAGCACCAGGACGGCGAGCTCGCCGACCTGGCGTGGCTCTACAACATGAACCGCGGCGTGTTCATGACCCCGGGCCGCGAGGAGGAGTGGACGCTGTCGGTGCAGCACACACCGACCGATTGCGACACCTTCATCGCGGCGTTCGAGGAACTGGCCGCCGACCTGACCGCCTGAGCCCGACCCGCCGAGCCGTTCATACGGCACTCTGCGTAATCGGTCATAATCACTGCGTGACGACGAGCGGCGAGGTCTCCCCGAGCCGGATCCGAGGCTTCGATGGCGTCCGGGCCCTCGCCGCACTGGCTGTGATCGGCATCCACACCGGCGCCTTCTCCGGCCTCGGGCAACGCAGCGCCCACCTCGTTCAGCCGGTGACCCTCTTCTTCGTCCTGTCCGGGTACCTGATCAGCCGCAACCTGCTGATCGAGCAGCACCAGTTCGGCCGGATCCGGCTGCGCCGGTTCTGGTGGCACAGGGCGCTCCGGCTGATGCCCTGCTACGTCAGCGCCCTGGCGGCGACCGCGGTGCTGGCGGCCACCGGCGCGATCGGTGAGATCACCCGTCGGCACTTCGTCCTCTCCGTCGTCTACCTGTCCAACCTCGTGGATCGGGAGCACTACACCCATTCACTGGCGGCCACCTGGAGCCTGGCGGTCGAGGAGCACTTCTACCTGCTCTGGCCGGTAGTCCTGCTGGTGGTGCCCAGACGCCGGCTGGGCCGTGCTCTGGTCGCCGCCCTGGTGCTGTGCCTGGCCGTGCGGGTGGGCCTGGCCGGTCACCCGGCACTGGCCGCGGGGTACTTCTGGCCCCGCTGGACCGTGCCGGCGGCGGACGCCTTGATCATCGGCTGCGGGCTCGCCGTCGTGGTGAGCCGCCGGTCCCCGACGTTGCCGGCCAGCGATCGGACGGCGGCGCGGCTGCCGATCACCGCTGCGGTGATCGTCGGCTACCTCGCCCCGGTGTGGCTGCCGGACGACGGGCCGTCCGGCTGGAACGTGCTCGGCTACTACCTGCAGGTGGTGGCTATGGCCGCCGGCCTCTGGCTGATCACCCAGAATCAAGGTGGATCTGCCGTCCGCGTGCTCGAGTTGAGCCCGCTGCGCCGGATCGGTCAAATCTCCTACGGCGTGTATGTGTGGCAGGGAGTGGTGCTCGGCACCGGGCCGGCCGACCAGGCGGCGGTGTGGCAACGATCGCCGCTGTCCGTTCTGCTGATCGTCGCGATCGCCGCGGTGTCGTGGCTGCTGGTCGAGCGCCCGATCGTGCGGTGGGGACGGCGACTGCGCCGGCGCAGCGAGCCGGCCCGGCATGCGGTGATCCGGGTCACCGATCCGGACGACGTCGCACGGGCCCTGCCCCGCTGAGGAGCCGCCGGTGGATGCGGTGACCGGTGGACCAGCTCAGCGACGCGAGGCGAAGGGTCCGAGGACCCGAGCCACCAGGGCGCCCAGGGTGTCCAGCCGGTAGCCGCCCTCCTGCACCAGCACCGTGGGCAGGCCCGACCCGGCCAGCTCGGCGAGCACCGTGCCGGCGGCGGCGAACCCGTCCGGGGTCACCTCCAGCGGGCTCTCCGGGTCACCGCCCTCGGCATCGACCCCGAGGGAGACCACCAGGGCCTCGACGCCGACGCTCGCGGCCCGCTCGGCCAGCGCGCCGACGCCGTCCACGAACGCCTGGTCGCCCGCACCCGGAGCCAGCGGGATGTTGCGGGTCCAGCCCCGGCCGTCAGCGGCTCCGGTCTCGTCGGCGAACCCCATGAAGTGCGGGAACCAGCCGGCGCCCGGGTCGACGTGCACCGAGCCGAACCAGACGTCGCTGCGGTGGTAGAAGACCGCCTGGGTCCCGTTGCCGTGGTGGGCGTCGATGTCGATCACAGCGACCCGGCCCACGCCGGCGGCGCGAAACCCTTGTGCCGCAACGGCTGCGTTGTTGAGATAGCACGACCCGCCGTACCCGCCGGGCGTGGCGTGATGGCCGGGTGGGCGGCACAGCGCGTACGCCACCCGGCCGTCGAGGGCATACCGGACGGCGGTCTGGGCCAGGTCGGCGGCGGCCCGGGCGGCCTGCCAGGTGCCGGGCCCGATCAGGGTCATCGTGTCGTAGCAGAACACCCCGGTCAGCGCGTGCGTGGCCACCGGCACGCGGGCCGGCAGGTCGCCCAGGAAGGCCGGCGTGGGGAACACGTACGGCACCACTCGGTCCTGGCCGACCAGGCGCCGGTACTCGCCGGCGGCCCACCGCCCGGCCGCCGCACGCAGGAAGGCCAGCAGCTCGGGGGTGTGCACCGCGGCCAGCACGGCATCGTCCAGCCCGTCGCCCGGGAGCAGGTCCGCTCCTCGGCCGGCGAGCGCGCTCCGGATCGCCGCCACCCTGGCCGGGACCTCCACCGCGGGCGTGGCCACCCCCACCCAGATCTCGGCGCCCGGGTCGTGCGCCTGCGTCATCGGGTCGGTGAGGACGACGACCCCGTCGAGGCAGGGCGGGGGGTCAGGCACGCTCATCGGCGTGGCAGGCGGCGCTATGCTCGGCCGCCGCCGCGAGCACCGGCAGGGACTCGCGCTCGCAGCGGCCCCGGAGCGTCGCGTCGTCCGAGGCGGCGTAGAGCGGGCAGCGCGGCCGGAACCGGCACCCGGCCGGGATCCTGGTCGCATCCGGCGGTTCGCCGGCGAGCACCTGCGGGGTGACCTGGCCGATCTCCGGGACCACGGAGATCAGGGCCCGGGTGTAGGGGTGGCGGGGCGCGCGGAGCACCTCCTCCACACTGCCCACCTCGACGATCCGGCCCAGGTACATCACGGCGATCCGATCGGCGATGTTCCAGGCCAGCCCGAGGTCATGGGTCACCACGACGACGGTCAGTGCCTGCTCGTCCCGCAGCTGCAGCAGCAGGGCCAGGATCTCCCCCCGCACCGAGGCGTCGAGCGCCGAGACCGGCTCGTCGGCCACCAGCACGCCGGGTTCCAGCGCCAGCGCGCCGGCGATCACCACCCTCTGCCGCTGGCCGCCGGAGAGCTCGTGCGGGTAGCGCAGCAGGAATCGCTCGGGGGGCCGGAGCCCCGCCCTGGCCAGCGCCGCCGAGACCAGTTCCACCTCGTCCCCTAGCACCGCGTGGATCCGCAGCCCCTCGGCCACGGCCTCGAACACCGAGTGCCGGGGATTGAGAGCGCCGCTCGGGTCCTGCAGCACCATCTGGACGGCACGGCGGTAGGCCTTCAGCTCGCGGCGGCTCCGTGGCAGCGGGCGGCCGTCGTGGTCGACCGTGCCGGATGCGGGTCGGGCCAGGCCGAGCAGGGCGCGGGCCAGGGTGGTCTTGCCGCAGCCGGACTCCCCCACCAGGGCCAGGATCTCCCCGCGCCGCACGTCGAGGTCGACGCCGTCCACGGCCCGGACCACGTCGTGGCCGCGACGGAACTGCATCTGCAGGCCGCGCACGCTCATC
>JBAPWU010000311.1:0-4999 GCA_049283855.1 Kineosporiaceae bacterium | reverse complement strand
GCCGGGCACCCGGCGGCGGTGGGCCGGCGGGTGCGCCGGGCACCGTGGCCAGCGGGACGGTCCGCACCTGATCGGGGGTGAGAGCCGGCGCGAACGGCCGCGCGCCGGGCCGCCATGGCTCGATCGGGGCCAGCCCGGCGAGCAGCATGTCCCCGGTTCCCCGCCAGAGGGGGTTGACGTTCAACGCCATCGCGAGCACCCGGGCGATCCTCGGGTCCACGCCGTCCAGGTCGGCCTCGCCCCTGCGCACCCGGTCGAGCACCACGGCGGCCGGCCCGGTGCCGAACGGCGCCCGCCCGGTCGCGGCATAGGCCAGGGTGGCCCCCCAGGCCCACCAGTCGGTGGCCGGCGTGATCGACTGGCCCTCGACCAGTTCCGGCGGCAGGTACCCCGGGGTGCCCATGATCAGCCCCGACATGGTGATCCGGGACTCGTCCACCACGTGCGCGATGCCGAAGTCGATCAGGACGGGCGCGTCGTCCAGGAGCAGGACGTTGGCCGGCTTCACATCACGATGCACCACCCCGGCCGCGTGAATGGCGCGCAGGGCACTGATCAGCACCCGGCCCAGGTGGGCCACGTAGGGCGCCGGCAGCGGCCCGTGCTGGCGAACGTGGTGCTCGAGGGTGCGCGCCGGCACGAACGCGGTGACCACGTACGGGGCCGGCCCGTCGAGGTCGGCGTCCAGCACCTCGGCGACGTTCGGGTGCCGGACCCGGCGCAGCGAGGCGACCTCGCGACCCAGGCGGCGCCGTCCGACGCCGTCACCGGCCACCTGTGGGCGCAGGACCTTGACCGCCACCGCACGCCCGAGGGGGTCGAGGGCGAGGTGGACGACTCCCATCCCACCTTCGCCGAGCGTGCCGATCAGCCGGTAGGGGCCCAGGAAGGACGGGTCACGGGCCAGGCCTGCGACGTTCACCGCATTCACGCCAGCACAACGCTCCGCGATCGCCGAGGACTCCCGAACCTGGCCGTCGTTGTCAGCCCGTGATGTAGGCGGTCAGGTGATCCCGCTCGCTCTGCAGGTCACCGATCCGGTGCTTGACCACGTCACCGATGCTGACGATGCCGCTCAGCCGCCCGTCGACCAGCACCGGCACGTGCCGGATCCGGCGGTCGGTCATCAGTTGCATCAGCTCCGCGACGGTGGTGTCCGGGGTACAGGTGTGCACCTCGGCCGTCATGATCGACCGGATGGGGTGGCCGAGGAGCGCCGCACCCTCCGACTGCAACCGGCGGACGACGTCGCGCTCACTGACGATGCCGACCACCTCGGTGCCGTCCGGGGAGACGACGAGAGCGCCGACCCTGTGCTCGGCCAGGGCGTCGAGCAGCGCGGTGACGGGGTCATCGGGAGCGATCGTGACGACGAGATCGCCCTTGCCCCGCAGGACATCGGAGATCCGCATATCTCACACCTCCAGCTCGGGCGGGCCCACGCGACGGCGCCGCGGAACTCCGACGGTATCGGCCCCTCCCCCCACCGAGGAACCCCCCCTTCGCACGAGTGTGCCCGGCAGAGCGCTCCCTGGCATCCGCAGCAGGGCAGCCAGACGTGTCGTTCGTTCACGCCACCGGACGCCGTCCGCGCCGCTCACCGAGGAGACCGTGCTGCCCGACTACCTGCGCGACCCGGTTGAGCCGCCGCGCGGCACGGCGTCGCTCACTCTGACCGCAGCCGGCTCAGCCCGGCGCGGCTCCGGTGGAGCCACGCACCACCAGTTCGGGGCGGAAGATGTACTCGGCCCGCGGCGCCGGCCTGCCGGCGATCTCGTCCAGCAGGGCCCGGACGGCGGCGGCGCTCATCGCCGGCACCGACTGGCGCACCGTGGTCAGGGGAGGGTCGGCGAAGGAGACCAGCGCGGAATCGTCGTAGCCGACCACCGACACGTCGCGGGGCACGTCCAGCCCCCGCCCGCGGACCGCCCGGATCGCCCCGAGCGCCATCAGGTCCGAGCCGCAGATCAGCGCGCTGACCCCGCGGCCGAGCAGCCGTTCTGCGGCGGCCGCACCGCCCTCGACGCTGAAGATCGAGCATTCGATCAACCGCTCCAGGTCGGGCACCGGTCCGAGGTGGCGGGTGACCGCGTCGGTGAAACCACGGATCTTGCGCAGCGCCGGGACGAACCGGCGCGGGCCCACCGCAAGGCCGATCCTGGTGTGCCCCAACGAGACCAGATGACTGACCGCGAGCTCCATGGAGGCGACGTCGTCGTTGCTGATGAAGGGGGCGTCCACGCCGTCCACCCAGCCGTTGACGAAGACCATCGGCAGACCGAGTCCGCGCAGGGTGGTGTAGCGGGCGACGTCCGCGGTGGTGTCGGCGTGCCGGCCGCTGACGAAGACCACGCCGCTGACCCCCCGTTCGAGCAGCATCTGCAGGTACTCGTCCTCGGTCACCCCGTCGGGGGTCTGGGTGCAGAGCACGGTGGCATACCCGTTGCGCGCCAGGGACGACTCGATCCGCTGGGCGAACGCCGGGAAGATCGGGTTGTCCAGCTCGGGGATGATCAGCCCGACCAGACCGGAGGAATGCAGCGCGAGCCGGGCCGGGCGGCGGTAGCCCAGAACGTCGAGCGAGGTCAGTACGGCCTGCCGGGTGGCCTCGGCCACCCCTGGTTTGCCGTTGAGCACCCGACTGACCGTGGCCTCGCTGACCCCGGCGTGGGTGGCGATGTCCGCCAGCCGGGCCTTCATGATTGACAAGGTACTCGCTCTGCCGGGTCGAAACCGATCGGTTGCAAACCCTTGCAGGAAGCCTGCCCTGCTGTGAGGATGAGGATTCGGTGACGATGCCGCGAGGCGTCTGCGCCACGCCCGTGTATCGATGCCCCACCCGCTTCGCACCACCGCTCCACCTGCGCCCGATCGACGTGATCGGGAGCAGCGCCCTCTCACTCGGATCGTCCGGCACGTTCCTGCCGGTGAAGGGATTCCTCTGTCATGGCTACCGTCACGTTCGACAAGGCCACCCGGACCTACCCGGGGGCCACCAAGCCCTCGATCGACGCGCTCGACCTCAAGATCGAGGACCAGGAGTTCCTGGTCGTCGTCGGCCCCTCCGGCTGCGGCAAGTCCACTGCCCTGCGCATGCTGGCCGGCCTCGAGGACGTCAACTCCGGCCGCATCCTGATCGGCGACCGCGACGTCACCCAGGTGCCGCCGAAGGACCGCGACATCGCGATGGTCTTCCAGAGCTACGCGCTCTACCCGCACATGTCCGTGGCCGACAACATGGGCTTCGCGCTCAAGATCGCCGGCGTTCCCAAGGACCAGATCCGCACCCGGGTCGAGGAGGCCGCGCGGATCCTCGACCTGACCCCCTACCTCGAGCGCAAGCCGAAGGCCCTCTCCGGTGGCCAGCGTCAGCGCGTGGCGATGGGCCGGGCGATCGTGCGCAAGCCGCAGGTCTTCCTGATGGACGAGCCGCTGTCGAACCTCGATGCCAAGCTGCGGGTGCAGACCCGCACCCAGATCGCCTCGTTGCAGCGCCAGCTCGGGGTCACCACGGTCTACGTCACCCACGACCAGACCGAGGCCATGACGATGGGTGACCGGGTCGCGGTCCTCAGGGACGGCTACCTCATGCAGTGCGACGCCCCGCGCTACATGTACGACCACCCGAACAACGTCTTCGTGGCCGGGTTCATCGGCTCGCCCGCGATGAACCTGCTCGATGTGCCGGTCGTCGACGGTGGCGTCAAGCTCGGCGCCTACACGGTCTCGGTGCCTCGCGAGGACCTGGCCAAGGCCGGCCAGCACGTCACGCTCGGCATCCGTCCCGAGGACGTCGAGATCTCCACGACCGGCGAAGGCATGGAGCTACACGTCGACGTCGTCGAAGAGCTCGGCGCCGACGCCTATATCTACGGCACCCCCACCGGCGTTCGTGCGCTCGACGACGGCGACGGCCCGGCCAAGCCGTTCCTGGCCCGGGTCGACGGCCGCAGGCCCCCGGCCCGCGGTGAGACCGTCCGCATCGTGCCCAAGGCCGGCCACACGCACATCTTCAACGCCGAAACCGGCGAGCGCATCGGCAACTGACCTTCATCCCCAGACGTCCAGGCGGCGCAGTCCCTCGGGCTGCGCCGCCTGGCATTCCCAGCCCGCCGACGATGGCACGGACCGCTCCGGCCATGGGGGACACTGGAGCCCGTGACTCTGGAGATCACCTCGGCCCAGCCAGACCCGGCCATGTTCGACCTGCCGTGGGCGACCCCGTTGGAGGACTGGCCGGCCGAGCACCTGGCCGCCCTCCCCCGCGGCATCTCCCGGCACGTCGTGCGGTTCGCGCGGCTGTCCGGCAAGGTCATCGCGGTCAAGGAGATCAAGGCCGACCTGGCTCGCCGTGAGTACGCGATGCTGCGGGCGCTCACCCGACTGGACCTGCCCAGCGTCCTGTCGTATGCCGTCGTCACCGGACGCGTCGCCGCCGACGGCACGCCGCTGGATGCCTGCCTGGTCACCCACCACCTGCAGTTCTCACTCCCCTATCGGGCGCTCTACTCCCAGACCCTGCGGCCCGACACCGCCGCCCGCTTGGTCGACGCACTGGCCGTCCTGCTCGTCAAGCTGCACCTGGACGGCTTCTGGTGGGGGGACGTATCCCTGTCCAACACGCTCTTCCGCCGCGACGCCGGCGCGTTCGCGGCATACCTCGTCGACGCCGAGACCGGCGAGCTGCAACAGCGGCTCTCCGACGGCCAGCGCGCGCACGACCTGGAGATCGCCCGCGTCAACATCGCCGGGGAGCTCATGGACCTGCAGGCCGGAGGCTTCCTCGAGGAGCACACCGACCCGGTCGAGACGGCGACCCGGATCTTGGAGCGCTACCACTCGCTCTGGGCCGAGCTCACCGGGGCGGAGCGTTTCGGCACCCGTGACCGGTGGCGGGTCGACGAACGGATCCGCCGGCTCAACGCGCTGGGCTTCGACGTCGACGAGCTGGCCATGTCGACGGACCTGGACGGCACCTCGATCCAGATCCAACCCAAGG
>JBAPWU010000310.1:0-5608 GCA_049283855.1 Kineosporiaceae bacterium | reverse complement strand
GTCGAAGGCGGCGTCGTCCGCCGCGGCCAGCCTCGCCCGGCGCAGCTGCACCGCCGTGCGGGCCAGGCTCACCGTGCCGCCGCGCAGGAAGTGGCAGTCGATGCCCTCGGCCGCCGTGACCCGGCCGACCTCCTCGACGCAGTCGTTCATCGCCCGGCGCATGGCCAGTGCCCGCTCCCGCCCGTGGCGGCGTGTCAGCGAGGCGACCGAGGACGGGAACAGCGCCGAGCACCAGCCTCCGTTGCGCCCGCTGGCGCCGAACCCGGCGATCTCGGCCTCCACCACGATCACCCGCAGCGAAGGATCTGTGGCGAGCAGGTAGTACGCCGTCCAGAGACCGGTGTAGCCGGCGCCGACGACGCAGACGTCGGTCTCGGTGTCGCCGTCGAGTCCGCGGCGAGGGGCGAGCGCGTCCTCGCCCGAGTCGACCAGGCTCTGATGCCACAGGGACAGCGAGCCGTGCGTCACAGCCGGTTCCAGGCCTCCGTGAGCACCGAGCGCAGGATCGACTCGATGTCGTCGAACTCCTTCTGGCCGATGATGACCGGTGGGGCGAGCTGGACCACCGGGTCCCCCCGGTCGTCGGCCCGGCAGTACAGGCCGGCGTCGAACAGCGCCTTCGACAGGAAGCCGCGCAGGATCCGCTCGCACTCGGCGTCGTCGAAGGTCTCCCGGGTGGCCTTGTCCTTGACCAGTTCGATCCCGTAGAAGAAGCCCTCGCCCCGCACGTCGCCGACGATCGGCAGGTCGAGCAGCTTCTCCAGCGTCGCGCGGAAGTTCGGGCCCTCCGTGCGGACGTGGGTGTACAGGTCCTCGCGATCGAAGATGTCGAGGTTGGCCAGCGCCACCGCCGCCGACACCGGGTGGCCGCCGAAGGTGTATCCGTGCGGGAAGTAGGTGGTGCCGTGCCGGAACGGCTCGAAGATCCTGTCGCTGGCGATCATCGCCCCGATGGGCGAGTACCCGCTGGTCATCCCCTTGGCGCAGGTGATCATGTCGGGCTGGTACCTCAGGTCCTCGGAGGCGAACATGCCGCCGATCCGGCCGAACGCGCAGATCGTCTCGTCCGAGACCAGCAGGACGTCGTAGGTGTCGCAGATCTCGCGGACCCGGTCGAAGTACCCCGGCGGCGGCGGGAAGCAGCCGCCCGAGTTCTGCACCGGCTCCAGGAACACCGCCGCGACGGTGTCGGGGCCCTCGAACTCGATCGCCTCGGCGATCCGGTTCGCGGCCCACAGGCCGAACGCCTTCGGGTCGTTGCGCAGGTGTTCCGGCGCCCGGTACATGTTCGTGTTCGGCACCCTGAACCCACCGGGAACCAGGGGCTCGAACATCTCCTTGGCCGCCGGGATGCCGGTGATCGACAATGCCCCCTGCGGCGTGCCGTGGTAGGAGATCGCGCGCGAGATGACCTTGTGCTTCATCGGCCTGCCGACCAGCTTCCAGTACTGCTTGGCCAGCTTCCACGCGGTCTCCACCGCCTCACCACCGCCGGTGGTGAAGAAGACCCGGTTCAGGTCGCCCGGCGCGGAGGCGGCCAGCCGCTCGGCGAGCTCGATCGCCCGGGGATGGGCGTAGGACCACAGCGGGAAGAAGGCCAGCTCGCGGGCCTGCCTGCCGGCGGCGTCCGCCAGCTCCTGGCGGCCGTGACCGACCTGCACGGTGAACAGCCCGGCGAGCCCGTCGAGGTAGCGATTGCCCTGGTCGTCCCAGATGTAGGCGCCCTCGCCGCGCACGATGATCGGCACGTGCCCGGCACCGCTCTCGAAGGTCGAGTGCCGGGTGAAGTGCATCCAGAGGTGATCCCGGGCGGTCTCGGCCAGGCTGTCCTCGCCGGGCTCGGAGAAGGCCTGCGGTGAGATGGTCATCGGGTTCCCCAGTTGTAGAGCTGCTTGCGCAGGCGGAGGTAGACGAAGGTCTCGGTGGTGCGCACCCCGGGCAGCGACCGGATGCGCTGGACGAGCAGGTCGAGCAGGTGGTCGTCGTCCTCGCAGACCACCTCGATCAGCACGTCGTAGGCGCCGGCGGTGACCACGACGTAGGAGACGTCGTCCAACTCGGCGAGCCGATCGGCGACCTCGACCATGTCGCCCTCGACCTTCACGCCGATCATGGCCTGACGGGTGAAGCCGAGCTGCATCGGATCGGTCACCGCCACGATCTGCATCACGCCGTCCGCCAGCAGGCGCTGCACCCGCTGCCGCACGGCGGCCTCCGACAGCCCCACCGCCTTGCCGATCGTGGCATAGGGACGCCGACCCTCCTCCTGCAGCTGCTCGATGATCCGCTTGGACGTCTCGTCGAGCACCGCGGGGGTCGAATGGGGTCGGCCCGCCTTGTTCGTCACCGTCTGATCCTGACTGGTCCAGGCAGGGCTGGCAAGCGAATCCGTCGTCAGAAAGCCCCTCACCCAGCGATTCCACGGTGGATTGAGCTCGACTCTGCCGATTCTGACATCTGCGGGCTAGAGTCGGCTCCGACGTCATCGACCGACCGAGGAGAAGCCGTGAGCACGTCCCCCAGGCAGCTGCGCAACTTCGTCGCCGGCCAGTACCGCGACGCCCTGACCGAGGCCCGCAGCGAGGTGGTGCACCCCTCGACCGGGCAGGTCGTCGCGTCCGCCCCGGTCTCCTCGCCGGCGGACGTCGATGCCGCCTACGCCGCCGCGGCCACGGCCTTCGAGACCTGGCGGGACACCACGCCGAGCGAGCGGCAGAAGGCGCTGCTGAGCATCGCGGACGCGATCGAGGCCCGGGCCGAGGAGTTCGTCGCCCTCGAGGCACAGAACACGGGCAAGCCGCTCGCGCTGACCGCCAGCGAGGAGATCCCGCCGATGGTCGACCAGCTCCGGTTCTTCGCGGGCGCCGCGAGGGTGCTCGAGGGCCGGGCGGCGGGGGAGTACATGGCGGGGCACACCTCGTGGATCCGCCGGGAGCCGATCGGCGTGATCGGTCAGGTCACCCCGTGGAACTACCCCATGATGATGGCCGCCTGGAAGATCGGTCCGGCGCTGGCCGCGGGCAATACCGTGGTGCTCAAGCCCAGCGACACCACGCCCGAGACCACCCTGCTGCTGGCCGAGCTGATCTCCGAGTTCGTGCCGGCCGGCGTGCTCAACGTGATCACCGGTGACCGGGAGACCGGTCGCGCCCTGGTCGAACACCCCACGCCGCAGATGGTCGCCATCACCGGCTCGGTCCGCGCCGGGATGGAGGTCGCCTCCTCGGCCGCGCGCGACGTCAAGCGGGTGCACCTCGAGCTCGGGGGCAAGGCGCCGGTGATCGTCTTCGACGACGCCGACATCGCCGCCGCGGCCGAGGCGATCGCGGTCGCCGGCTACTTCAACGCCGGCCAGGACTGCACCGCCGCCACCCGGGTGCTCGCCGGTCCGGGCGTCTACGACGACTTCGTCGCGGCGCTGGCCGAGCAGGCCCGCGGCAGCAGGGTCGGCATGCCGGACGACGAGGACGCCCTCTTCGGGCCGGTCAACAGCGCCGGCCAGCTGGCCCGGGTGACGGGCTTCCTGGAGCGGCTGCCCGACCACGCCACGGTCTCCGCCGGTGGCAACCGGGTGACCTCCCTCGGGGACGGCTTCTTCGTCGAGCCCACCGTCGTGTCCGGGGTGAGGCAGGACGACGAAGTGATCCAGAACGAGATCTTCGGTCCGGTGATCACGGTGCAGCGCTTCTCCGACGAGGCCGAGGCGCTGCGCTGGGCCAACGGAGTGGAGTACGGCCTGGCGTCCTCGGTCTGGACGGCGGACTTCGGCCGGGCGATGCGGATGTCGCGCGCGCTTGACTTCGGCTGCGTGTGGATCAACACCCACATCCCGCTGGTGGCCGAGATGCCGCACGGGGGCTTCAAGCACTCCGGCTACGGCAAGGACCTGTCCATGTACGGGCTGGAGGACTACACCCGGATCAAGCACGTGATGGCCAACATCCAGGCCTGAGCGGGTTGCGCCGATCGGGGGGCGGGGCCGCCGAGCGGGTGAGCCGGCCTCGCCCCACGGGTGACCGGGGGCGCTGGGTAGGGACAGGTGGCTGCTCTGCGTAGTCAACTGACTACGCAAGACACCGCCGTCCAAGGAGAAACCATGAACGTGCTCACCTCGCCCACCGTCCGCCGCATCGTGACGGCGCTCGCCGCGCTCGGCCTCGCCTCGGGGGTCGCGGTCGGGACCCTCGAGTCGGCGTCCGCGGCGACCTCAGGTTCGACCACCAGCGTGTCGACCACTGACCCGTCGGGCGTCGTCGTCGTCCACTTCCCGGGCGGCGGCTACACGGTGGATGGAAAGACCTGGGGGTAGACACGCAACCGGTCGTCGGTCGTCTGCTGGCGCTCTCCGCACTGCTGGCCGGTGTGGGGATCGCCGGCGCCCGGCTGCCCGGGCCCGATCCTGGCGCCGCCCCGGTCACCTGGTGGGTGCTGGCCGTGCTCTTCGCCCTCACCGAGGCCACCGTGGTGCCCCTGCGGGTGCGACGTGAGCACCTGACCCTGTCCCTGTCCGAGATCCCCCTGGCGATCGGGCTGCTGCTGTCCACCCCCGGCCGGCTCGTTCCGGCCGCTGCGCTGGGCAGCGCCGCGGTGTTCGCCCTCCATCGCCGCCAGCCCGCGGTCAAGGTGGTGTTCAACACCGCCCTGGTCGCCGCGAGCACGGCGATCGCGGCGCTCACCTTCCGGGCGGCGGGCGCAGGCGCCCCGGCCGCCGTCCTGGGCTCGGCGGTCGGAGCCTGTGCGGGAGCCGGCGTCCTGGTCCTGGTGATGACCTGGCACGGCGAGGCGCTGGGACGCGCCGGGCTGGTCCGCGAGACCGTGTCCTCGTTCGTGCTCGGCGCTGCGGTGTCGGTGCTCGGGGTCGCCGCCGTCACCGTGGTGGCCGGGGCGCCGATGCTGGTCCCGGTCGCCGTGACCGGCGTGCTGGTCCTGGTCGGGTACCGCACCTTCGCCGGGCTGTCGGACCGGCACGCGAGCCTGCAACGGCTCTACGAGCTCTCCGGGGGCCTGGCCGAGGCCGCCTCCACCGATGCCGTCGCCGCGCACACCCTGCGCGAGTGCGCGGCACTCCTGCAGGTCCGGCACGTGGAGCTCACGGTGGCCGGCCCGGACGGCGGCCAGTCACGCCGGTGGACCTACGGGCCACCTGGGATGCCGGACGAGGGGCTGCGGGTGCCGGTCGCGGTGGACGAGCAGGTGACCGGATGGCTGCACGCGGCCGGGCGGGTCTACGGACGGCGCGCCTTCGGCGATGCCGAGCGCCGGCTGCTGGAGACGGTGGCGAACCAGGTGGCCGTCGCCCTGCGCAGCGCCCGGCTGATCGAGCGGCTGGAACAGGAGGCCCATCACGACGAGCTGACCGGCATGGCGAACCGGCTGAGCTTCCGGCACTGGCTGGACGAGGCAGCACAACACGCCGACGATGACGGCAGCTGCGCGGTGATGCTGCTCGACCTGAACGGGTTCAAGGGGGTCAACGACACCCTGGGCCACCAGGTCGGGGACGAGCTGCTGCGCCTCGTCGCCGGGCGCCTCACCGCGACGGCCGGGGACGACGCCCGGCTGGCCCGCCTCGGCGGGGACGAGTTCGCCGGACTGATCACCGGGTGCA
>JBAPWU010000309.1:0-5011 GCA_049283855.1 Kineosporiaceae bacterium | reverse complement strand
CAGCGCCGGTTGCTGCGCCGGGCCGACGCCGTGCTCGCCTCGGGCGCGGACTCGGTGACGGCCGCGATCGGCCTCGGCGTGCCCGCCGACCGGATCGCGCTGCTCCCCGACCAGGGCGCCGGCGAGGAGTCCTCGGTGATCGATGTCCGGGAGGGACACCGCTACCTCTTCCTCGGGCCGTTGATCTCGCGGACCAACCCCGATGGGCTGATTCGCGCCTTCCACCTGGCCCAGGGCCTGGGCGACGTGCTGACCGTCGCCGGCAACGGACCGATGTACGGCCCGCTCGTGGAGCTGGCGGATCAGCTGGGCATCCTGGAGAGCGTGATCTTCCTGGACGAGCCGGACCCCCAGCAGCGGGCCCAGGCCCTCGCCGATGCGCACACCGTGGTGGTGCCGAGCACCGACGAGATCTGGGGACGGGTGGTCACCGAGTCGGTACAGGCGGGGCGCCATGTGGTGGTCAGCACCGCCTGCTCCATCGCCGGCTCGGTCGAGTCGTTGCCCACCGTCTTCGTCGCCGATCCGGCCCCCTCGGGCCTGGCCCGGGCGATGATCTTCAGCCGGCAGCGGTGGGCGATCGCCCAGGCGGAGAAGGTCGCGGCGCAGCCGCTGCTGGTGACCCTGGCCATGCCCCCCGAACTGGCCCGAGCGGGCGCCCCCCGCCCCTGGATCTGACCCCCGGGAGCTGACCCGCCCGGGGGCGGGATCAGGTCGTGGCGGTGGTGGGGTCGGTGGACGCCACGCCCGGCGCCGTGGTGGCCGTGGTCGACGGCGGCTCGGACGTCGTGGCCGTCGTCGTCGCGGCCGTGGTGGTCGCGGCCGTGGTGGTCGTGGTCGTCGTGGTCGTGGTGGTCGTGGTCGGCGGCTCGGACGTGGTCGTCGTGGTGGTCGTGGTCGGCGGCTCGGACGTGGTTGTCGTCGTGGTCGTCGTCGGTGGCTCGGAGGTCGTGGCCGTGCTCGTCGTCGGCTCGGACGTCCTGGTGGCAGTGGTGGTGCTGGTCGACGTGGTCGGAGCGCCCGTGGTGATGATCGGAGCGCTCGTCGACGTGGTCGCGGCCGTGGTGCTCGACGGTCCGCTGCTGCTCGGCCCGGCGTTCTCGCCCAGGCTCGGACTGGCCGGGGTGGTCGCGGCCGCTGCCGGCCCGTTGCTGCTCGGACCGGCATTCTCGCCCAGGCTCGTGGTACTCCCCCGCGAGGACCCGGCCCGGGAGAGGACGACGATCGGTCCGTGGCCGGTCACCTGTACCGCTGCGCCGGTGGTCGTGGCGTCGCCGGGATACGTGCCGTCGTCGAGCGGGGATCCCTGGGCGCCGTCCAGACCGTTGTCCGCCCCGGCGGGGGCGATCCGTGCCGCCTCGGCCGGCGCGTCGCCCTGGCCGAGCCCAGCCGTGAGCTGCCAGGCCAGCACGATCACGACCGGTGTGGCCAGCGCTGCGCCGACGGTGCGGTTGCGGCGGCGTAGCCCCTGGCGCTGGCGCATCCGGACGCTCGTCCGTGCCCCTGCTCCGACGTGCAGATCCATCGATCCCCCTGGTGACTATCCCGCCGTGACGGTACGCCACCACCCCTCGCGGGCACAACGTCACACAACGCCCGTCCGGCGGGCGTGGCGTCACACCGTGCCCGCGAGGGGTGGGCGCGACGCCGCTCGGACGGGCCGGAACGGTGACTCAGCGTGATCGATCGACGCACCCGCGCCCCCCGCGGTGCGAGCGCTGCTACCTCAGGTCGGTGACCACGTTCGACGGCACGGTGATGCACCCGGCGGTGAGTCCGACCTTGCCCAGCCCGGCCCGGTCACCGGAGGCGTACCCGTTCGGCGCCGAGGCGCTCAGCGTCGGGTAGAGCAGCTGGCGGGCATCGGAGACATGGTTCAGGCCGGCCGTATGGGCCAACTCGTGCAGCATCACGTTGCCCCGGGTGTTCCCGGGCCCGAAGCCGGGCGTCAGCCGCATCAGCCCGGTCACGTCGAGCACCACCCAGCCGCGGGCGATCGCCGCCCCGGAGGTGCGCCGCCCGGAGGAGCTGGTCGTGGTCCACTGCCAGTAGCGGTACCCGCCGTAGCCGAGAACCCCGTCGCCGATGTCGAAGTCGGTCGCCGACGCAGTGGTCACCGCCACCACGAGCTCCGCGCCCTGGCGGGTCACGTTCGTCGACCGCGGCACCGACGAGGTCATCCCCCGGTAGGAGTACACGACTCGGGTCGCCTCACCCAACCGGCCCACCGCGGTGCGGATCTCGGTGGCCAGCGCGGTGCGCCGGGCCGCCGGCACGGCAGTCACGTTGACCGTGTAGGTGATCACCTGGCACGGGTTCCAGCGGAGCACCACGCGGCGGCCGTCGGGCAGGCGGCTGGTGGCCAGGGCATAGGACGACGCACTCACCAGCGCGTACTCGGCCGCCCCCAATTGCACCACCACACCGCTGCTCACCACGGCCTCTGCCGCGGCCGGCGAACCGGTTCCGCCGCCGAGCAGCAGGGTCAGCGTGGCCGCGAGGGCAAGCGCCCGGCGCGGGCCGGCGGCCCGACCGGCTCCGAGGAATCGCACCGGCCCACCCTACGGCCATCGAGCGGCGCCGGCCCGGAGGACGCGGTCGAGGCACGGCGGGGACGCAGGGCGCACCGGCCTCCCCCCAGGCCGAGCGCCCTGCTCTGCACCGCGGCCGTTCGGTGGCCCGACCGGCCACCTCTCCCCCAGGCCTCCCAGTTCCGGTGCAGCCCCCCGTAAGGAGCTGCCGGCGTCGGCGTCCTTGGGCCGAGAACCGACGCAGGCAGCCCCGACGATGGCCAGCACACTCCCTCCAGCGCGCCTGGCCACCGCGTCCGGCGCAGGAGGGCTCTCCGGCGTCCCCCTCCTGCACCTGCCACCAGGAGTCAATCAAGAATCGGGCGCCCAGGTGCACCGCCGAGGCGCAGTCCGCACAAGCCCGTACAGCGCTTCACGTCCCGGCGGGCGTCCCGACCAGTGCGGACGGGACCAAAGTCGTTCCCGGACAAGCCTTTTCACCAGTATTTCGATCACCCAGTGATCGGATGAATCACCCGCAGCTCGGCCGGTAGGGCCGGCCGGGCAGGTAGAGGTTCCACTCGGCCGCAGAGATCCGCTCCCCGGCGCGCGAACAGATCTCGCGGACCGCGGCGTCCGCATCGGTGGTCCAGAAGATCAACCCGCGCGGGGTGCCGGCGGCGAGCACCGACCCGCCCGGATGGAAGGCCAGCGCGAGCACCTCACCGCCCGCGCCGGTCAGGGTGGCCAGATGGCGGACGGCGGCGGGCGACGACACGTCCCAGGTCCACACCGTGTCGTCGCCGTTGCCGGCCGCCAGGGTGCGTCCGTCGGGGCTGAACGCCAGCGCGTTCACCATCTCGGTCGGCCCGGTCAGGGTGGAGCGGACCCGCGGGGCCGCCGGGTCGGAGATGTCCCAGAGCCAGACCGTCTTGTCGGCGCCCCCGGCGGCGAGGGTGGTGCCGTCCGGGCTGATCGCGACCCCGTAGACGTACCCGGTCGGCCCGGTCAGCGGCGACCCGGTGGCCGCCGGCGCCGCCCCGGTCGCGACGCCGGACATGTCGTACAGCCATACCTGGTGGGCCGCGTCGCCCGCCGCCATCCAGCGTGAGTCGGCGCTGAATCCCAGCACGAACACGATGTTCCTCGCATCGGCCAGCGAGGCGACCGCTCGCGGGGCAGCGGGATCGGTCACGTTCCAGACCCGGACCAGGAAGTCGTTGCCGGCGGCGGCCAGGATCCGCCCGTCGGGGCTGAAGGCGAGGTACTGCACGGTGAACCTCTGCCCGGTGAGCACGGGCCCGATCCGCCGCGGCGCGGCCGGGTCGTGCACGTCCCACAGCCGCACCGAGCCCTCGCTGCCGCCGACGGCGACCACCGTGCCGTCCGGGGAGATGCTGCACGAGCCGACCAGCGTGTCGGCGTCCCCGTCCAGCGTGCCGAACGGCAGGCCGGCCGGCACCGGGCGCGTCGGGTCGGAGGTGTCGACGACCAGGGCGTGGTCGCCGTTGGTCGCGGTGCAGGCCCGACGCCCGTCCGCGGAGAAACGCACCGAGTAGTAGCTGCGGTCGAGTCCGTTCACGGCCGGCGGGACGCTCGGCCACAACCGCACCGAGGCGTCGGTCGAGGCGCTGACCAGGGTCCTGCCGGCCGCCGTGTAGAGCACGGCGGTGGCCGGGCCGGGCATGGGATAGGTGGGCAGCGCGCGGCGGCTGCGCAGGTCGAACCGCCAGATCAGGGTGTCGCTGCCGGCGGCGGCCAGCGTCGCGCCGTCCGGGCTGAACGCGAGTCCGTTCACCCAGCTCTGCGGGCCGGCCAGCGGGTCGCCGTCGGCGACCACCGATCCGGACGGCGTGAGCGCCCACAGGCGCACCTGCCCCCCGATCGTGCCGGTGGCCAGCCGCCGGGAGGCGGGGTCGAAGGCCACCGAGATCACCTTGGCGCTCGGGCCTATGGCCGGTGCGGCGGCGGTCACCGCCACCGCCGGCCCCAGGACACGGGTCTGCGCATCCAGGGCCCACACCCGCACCGTGCCGTTCGCCCCACCGGCGGCCAGCAGCCGCCCGTCCGGGCTGAACGCGACGGCCTGGGCCGGCGCCTCGACCCCGCTCAGGGGGGCCAGCGCGCGCGGGCCGGCGGCAGCGGTCAGGTCCCACAGCCGCACGTCCCCCTCCGAGGTGGCCGCGGCGAGCCGGGTTCCCGCGCGGTCGACCGCGACCGAGTAGACGGTGCCCCGGGGAACCGTCAGCGGGTCCAGCGGGCGCGGGGCGGAGCTGGTGGTCAGGTCCCATCGGTAGACCGTGGCGTCGCCGCCGGCGGCGTAGAGGGTGCGCCCCGGCGGGCCGATCGCGAGCGCGAAGAAGGTGGCGCCGGTGGCGCTGTCCAGGTTCGCCACCACCCGCGGTGCACCGGCCAGGGACCACACCCGCACCCCGCCCTCCCCCGCGGCGGCCAGGAGGGCGCCGTCCGGGGTCACCGCGACGGCCTGGACGGTGCCCGGC
>JBAPWU010000308.1:0-4188 GCA_049283855.1 Kineosporiaceae bacterium | reverse complement strand
GGACGCGGCGCCGGTCCTGGACGCCGTCCGCGAACGGCTCGCCCGCGACCTCGATGCGCCCGGGGCCCTGGCCGCGGTCGACGCCTGGGTGTCCCGGGCCCTGGACGGCGAGGGCGGCGTTCCTCAGGCCCCCGCACTGATCGCCAAGACGGTGGACGCCCTCCTCGGCGTCCGCCTGGGCTGAGGACCGACGCCCCTATCGGCGGTGGGGGCAGGGGTGTGTGCTGGAGATGAACCACCAGCGACGAGGAGGTCGCCATGCTCACCACCACGACGTGGTCGGTCGATATCCAGATCTTCGAGGGCGACGACGAGACATCCGCCAGGGCCACCCTCATCTCGGGCCACGGCTCCGACCGCCGTCGCACCGTGACCGGCACCGGGCGGGCTCACCGCAAGCCCAGCGACGCCCCGATCGGCGAGATCGGCGCCGAGATCGCCACCGCGAGGGCATTGCGTGACCTTGCGGCCCGGCTGCTCGACGTCGCATCGGACGACATCACCGCGATCCAGGACAAGGAGGTCCACCTCACCCGGTGAGGTGAACCGAACGCCTAGCCGCGGCCCGGCTCGTCGCCGCGGCGGCGCAGGTAGCGCTCGAACTCGCGGGCGATCGCCTCGCCGCTGGCCTCGGGCAGCTCCGCGGTGTCCTTGGCGTCCTCGAGCTGTCGCACGTAGGCCCCGATCTCGCCGTCTTCCTCGGCCAGCTCGTCCACCCCGTGCTCCCAGGCGCGGGCGTCCTCGGGGAGGTCGCCGAGCGGCACCGTGACGTCGAGGGCCTCCTCGACCCGGCGGAGCAGGGCCAGGGTGGCCTTCGGCGATGGCGGCTGGCCCACGTAGTGCGGCACGGCCGCCCACAGCGCCAGGCCGGCCAGGCCGACCGCGGTGGCGCCGTCCTGAAGCACGCCGACGATGCCGGTCGACCCCTCGTAGGGGGAGGACTCGATCCCCAGGCGTTCCTGCAGGCCCTCGTCCTCGCTGGTGCCGGTGACCGGGATCGGCCGGGTGTGCGGCACGTCGGCGAGCAGCGCGGCCAGCGTGATCAGGGTCGAGACGCCCAGCTCCTCGGCGATCCCGAGCAGCTCGGCGACGAAGGCGCGCCAGCGCATCGACGGCTCGATGCCTCGCACCAGCACCACATCGCGCGCGGCCCCGGGGGGGCTCGCGATGTAGACCCTCGTGGTCGGCCAGGTCAACCGGCGCCGCCCGTCCTCGATGCTCACCACCGGCCGGTTCACCTGGAAGTCGTGATAGGCCTCCGGGTCGAACTCGGCGATCGGACTGGCCTGCCAGACATGCTGCAGGTGGGCCACGGCACCGCTGGCCGCCTCACCGGCGTCGTTCCAGCCCTCGAACGCGGCGAGCATCACGGGGTCACGCAGCGCGGGTAGGGACGACCCGTCCTGCAGCTCGCTCAACTCCGCCTCCTCCCGCCGGTCAGCCACCAGCCTACGGTCACCCTAGGCCCACCCCGGGCGCGCGTGAGCGGCGCGGTGGCCCGCGGGCGCCGCACTGCCGCCTGGACGCCGCCTAGACTGAACGCACGATGAGCCAGAGTTCCCGATCCCTGCGCCAGGTGCTGACCGAACGGGTCGTGGTCGCCGACGGCGCGATGGGCACCATGCTGCAGGCGGCCGATCCGACCCTGGAGGACTTCCAGGGTCATGAGGGCTGCAACGAGATCCTGAACGTGACCCGGCCGGACGTCGTCCGTGCCGTGCACGAGGCCTACCTCGAGGTGGGCGTGGACTGCATCGAGACCAATACTTTCGGTGCGAACCTGGGCAACCTCGGTGAGTACGACATCCCCGACCGGATCGGGGAGCTGTCCCTGGCCGGTGCGCGGGTGGCCCGCGAGGCCGCGGACGCCTTCACCACCGCCGACCGGCCGCGCTGGGTGCTCGGCTCCATCGGACCCGGCACGAAGCTCCCGTCCCTCGGCCACGCCCCGTTCGCGGTGTTGCGCGATGCCTACCAGGCCTCCTGCGTCGGACTGGTCGACGGCGGGGTCGACGCGTTGCTGGTGGAGACCTCGCAGGACCTCCTGCAGGCCAAGGCCGCGGTGATCGGTGCTCAGCGAGCCCTGGCAGCCACGGGGGCGGACCTGCCGATCCTGGTCCAGGTCACCGTGGAGACCACGGGCACCATGCTGGTCGGCAGCGAGATCGGGGCCGCGCTGACCGCGCTGGAGGCCCTGGGCATCGACGCGATCGGCCTGAACTGCGCCACAGGGCCGACCGAGATGAGCGAGCACCTGCGACACCTGGCCCGGCACTCACGGATCGCCGTGACCTGCATGCCGAACGCCGGGCTGCCGCAGCTGACCCGGGACGGCGCGTACTACCCCCTGACACCCTCGGAGCTGGCCGACGCTCACGAGGTGTTCACCCGGGACTTCGGGCTCTCCCTGGTCGGAGGGTGTTGCGGCACCACCCCCGAGCACCTGCGCCAGGTGGTCGAGCGGGTCGGCGGCCGCCCGCTCGCGCCGCGCCGTCCGCGCCCCGAACCGGGTGTGGCGAGCATCTACCAGCACGTCCCGTTCCGTCAGGACACCGCGTACCTGTCGATCGGGGAGCGCACGAACGCCAACGGCTCCAAGGCATTTCGCGAGGCCATGCTCGCCGAGCGGTGGGACGAATGCGTGGCCATCGCCCGCAACCAGACCCGCGACGGCGCGCATCTGCTGGACGTCTGCATCGACTACGTGGGCCGTGACGGGGTGGCGGACGCCACGGCCGTGGTGAGCCGGCTGGCCACCGCCTCGACGCTGCCGCTGGTACTGGACTCCACCGAGCCGGCCGTGCTGGAGGCCGGGCTCGAACTGGTCGGCGGCCGTTCGGTGATCAACTCGGTCAACTTCGAGGACGGCGACGGCGAGGCCAGCCGGTTCGCCCGGATCATGCCGCTGGTCCGCGAGCACGGGGCCGCGGTGGTCGCGCTGACCATCGACGAGTCCGGCCAGGCGCGCACGGTGGAGCACAAGGTGGCCGTCGCCAGCCGCCTGATCGACACTCTCACCCAGGGCTGGGGGATGCGGGTCGAGGACATCCTGATGGACTGCCTGACCTTCCCGATCGCCACCGGTCAGGAGGAGACCCGCGGCGACGGCAGGGCCACGATCGAGGCGATCCGCCAGGTCAAGGCCGCCTACCCGGCCGTGCAGACCACCCTCGGGGTCTCCAACATCTCCTTCGGGCTCAACCCGGCGGCGCGGGTCGTGCTGAACTCGGTCTTCCTGCACGAGGCGGTCAAGGCCGGGCTGGACTCGGCGATCGTGCACGCCGCGCGGATCCTGCCGATGTCACGGATCCCCGAGGGGCAGCGCCAGGTCGCCCTCGACCTGGTCTACGACCGGCGCCGCTACGACGACGCCGGGGCGCTGACCTACGACCCCCTGTCCCGCTTCCTCGACCTGTTCGAGGGGGTGGACGCCGCCGCGATCCGCGCCGACCGGGCGGCGGAGCTGATGGCACTGCCGCTGGGGGAGCGGCTCGCCCGGCGGATCATCGACGGTGAGGCCAAGGGCCTGCCCGCGGACCTCGACCAGGCCCTGGCCGAGGGCCGCGCCGCCCTGGACATCATCAACGACCACCTGCTCGAGGGGATGCGTACCGTCGGCGAACTCTTCGGCCGCGGCGAGATGCAGCTGCCGTTCGTGCTGGCCTCGGCCGAGGTGATGAAGGCCGCGGTGGCCCACCTGGAGCCGCACATCCCCGCGGACGACGCGGGCGCGGGCAAAGGCACGATCGTGCTGGCCACGGTCCGGGGCGATGTGCACGACATCGGCAAGAACCTCGTCGACATCATCCTGTCGAACAACGGCTACACCGTGGTCAACATCGGGATCAAGCAGCCGATCTCGGAGATCCTGCGTGCGGCGGACGAGAACGACGCCGACGTGATCGGCATGTCGGGGCTGCTGGTGAAGTCGACCGTGGTGATGAAGGAGAACCTCGAGGAGATCAACAGCCGCGGGAGCGCCGCACGCTGGCCGATCATCCTCGGCGGCGCCGCGTTGACCCGGGCCTACGTCGAGAACGATCTGGCCGACCTGTACGCCGGCGAGGTGCGGTACGCCCGGGACGCCTTCGAGGGCCTGCGCCTGATGGACGCCCTGGTCGCGGTCAAGCGCGGGGTGCCGGGCGCGACGCTGCCCGAACTGCGCCCGCGCCGGGTGCGGGCCGTGGC
>JBAPWU010000307.1:0-2307 GCA_049283855.1 Kineosporiaceae bacterium | reverse complement strand
GCTGCGCGCGCGCAGCGCCTCGGTGTCAGGGGCGTGCGCACCGACGTGAACCGGGCCCGCGAGCGGGCGCAGCAGGCCCTGGGTGACCAGCCGCGCCACCTCGGCCCGGTCCTGCGTGCCGGGGCGGAACGGGGCGGCGTCCTGCGGGGCCAGCGAACCTGTCATGACGACCAGGCTGCCTGTTCGCCGTGGCCCCGGCGGGCCGCGACCACGGGTCTGTGGACAACGCGCCGTCGGGCCCGCCCTGTGGACGGATGGACGGACGGGCTGCCGGAGCCGCGCGGATCAGAGGACGTCGTGCCCCGGGCGGGCGTCGGCGGGGATCGTGCCGAGCCTGCCGGCCTGGAAGTCCTCGAAGGCCTGGACGAGTTCCTCGCGCGTGTTCATGACGAACGGGCCGTAGGCCGCGACGGGCTCACGGATCGGCCGGCCGCCGAGGAGGAGCAGTTCGAGCTCCGGGTAGCGCGCCTGCTGCGTCGGATCGGCCGCGACGGTGACCGTGTCGCCCGGACCGAAGACGGCAAGCTGGCCGGTCCGGACGGGCCGGCGTTCGGCGCCGACGGTGCCCTCGCCCGCCAGGACGTAGGCCAGGGCGTTGAAGTCGGTGCGCCACGGCAGGCGCAGCTGGGCGCCCGGGGTCAGGGTCGCGTGCACCACGGAGATCGGGGTGTGGGTGATGCCGGGACCGGCGTGACCGTCGAGCTCACCGGCGATCACCCGCACCAGCGAGCCGCCGTCGGGCGAGGTGAGCAGGGCGACCTGCCCCGCCCGGATGTCCTGGTAGCGCGGCGTGGCGAACTTCTGGACCCGGGGCAGGTTGACCCACAACTGGACGCCGTGGAAGAGGCCGCCGCTCATCACCAGGCTCTCCGGCGGGGTCTCGATGTGCAGCAGGCCGGAGCCGGCGGTCATCCACTGCGTGTCGCCATCGGTGATCACCCCGCCGCCGCCATGGCTGTCCCGATGCATGAAGGTGCCGTCGATGATGTAGGTGACCGTCTCGAACCCGCGGTGCGGGTGCCAGGACGTCCCCTTGGGCTCACCCGGCGCGTACTCGACCTCGCCCATCTGGTCCATGTGGATGAACGGGTCGAGGGCTCCGAGGTCGACGCCGGCGAAGGCGCGGCGCACGGGGAACCCCTCGCCCTCGTAGCCGCTCGGTGCCGTGGTGACCGTCCGGACGGGGCGCTCACGGGCGGCGGCCACGTCCGCCGCGGTGATCCGGGGCAGCGTGAGAAGGCTCTCGACCGTGACTGCGGGCATATCTGCCTCCGACATCGACGTGGACTGACTCAAGGGTGCCACAGACATCAAGATGGTTCAGGTATCAACTATTCCGGTGCGGTGAGGTGACGCCGTGGCCACCCCGGCGTCAGCCGCCGAACTCGGCCAGCGCCGCCTGGGCCTGCGCCAGCCACTCCCGGCGGGCCGCGAGCGCCGAGTCCGCCTCGGCGACGGCCGTGTCGTTGCCGGCGGCGAGCGCCTTGTCCCGCCGGGCCTGCAGCCCGGCAATCGTCGCCTCCAACTGCTCGACGGCGTCCTGGGCCCTGGCCCGGGCCTGCGGATTGCTGCGGGTCCACCGGGTCTGCTCGGCATCGCGGATCGCCTGTTCGACGGCACGCAGCCGGCCCTCGACCCGGCCGAGGTCGGCGCGGGGCACCTTGCCCGCCGCCTCCCAGCGGTCCTGCAGGTCGCGCAGGGCGGCCCGCGCGGCGGCCAGGTCCTTCACCGGCAGCAGCGCCTCGGCCTCGGTCAGCAGGGCCAGCTTGACCTCGAGGTTGCCGCGCAGTTCGGTGTCGGCCTCGGACACGGCGGCGTTGCGCGCGGCGAAGAAGGTGTCCTGGGCGGCCCGGAACCGGGCCCACAGCTGGTCCTCGTCGCGCCGCCCGCCCCGGGGGCTCGCCTTCCAGCGGGCCATCAGGTCACGGAAGCCGGAGGCGCCCGCCGCCCAGTCGGTGGAGGCGGCCAGGGTCTCCGCCTCGGCCACGATCGCTTCCTTGGCGCTGCGGGCGGCAGCCCGCTGCTCGTCGAGGGCGCCGAAGTGCTGGCGCCGCTTGCGGTCGAACGTGGTTCTGGCGTGGCTGAACCGCTTCCAGAGCTCGTCCTCGGTGTGCTTGTCCAGCCGGGAGTCACGCTGCATCGTGCGCCAGATCTCGAACAGTTCGCGCAGCCGGTCGCCGGAGGTCTTCCAGGGCAGCCGTTCGGCGTCCACCCCGGCCAGTTGCTCGGCCTCCTCGACCAGGGCCGTGCGGGCCGCCGCGGCCCGCGCCTTGGCCTCGGCCCGTGCCTGCTCGGCCTCTGCCCGGC
>JBAPWU010000306.1:0-1745 GCA_049283855.1 Kineosporiaceae bacterium | reverse complement strand
CGTCAGCCCGGCCGAGTTAGCCGCCGCGGTCGCCGAACACGGCTTCCCGGCCGTCGTCCCCGATCCGTTGCCGATCGCGACCGGCGACGCCGTCGTCGCCTGGAAGGAGGCCTGATGGCCGCCCTGCCGCCCGGCCACTTCCGGCTGATCCCGTTCGTCGAGCCTCCGGTGCCCGCCGGGTCCTACCTGCTCACCGGCGAGGTCACCGGCCTGCCGGGCGCCGTCGAACCGCTGCAGTCCCGGGTGCAGATCACCTCGCCGCGGTACACGATGCCGCCGGACCAGATCCTGTCCACCTTCCCGCCGGCCGGTGCCCGCGGCTCGTTCACCTCCCGGCTGCCGCAGATCGTGCTGCGCCGGCGCACCCTGCCCTGGGAGCGCTCGACCGACCTGGACGGCAACGTCGCGACCACGCCGAGGCCGTGGCTGGCCCTGGTACTGATCGCCGAGGGAGAGGGGCAGCTGCTCGCCGACGTGCCGGTGGCCGACTGCACCGGCTCCGACGTCGACCTCGGGGCGGACGCCGACGTGCCGAAGGGTGCCTGCCTGGAGATCCCGCAGTCGGTGGTGGACAAGGTGTTCCCGACCGAGGAGGACCTGCACCTGCTCTGCCACGTCCGCGAGGTCGACCTGTTCGACACCGAGCTGGCGCTCGGCGACGACGACGGGTTCCTCGCCGTGGTGATGGGCAACCGGCTGCCCCAGCCCGGGGTGCGCTACCTGGCCTGCCTGATCAACCTGGAGGAGCAGCACCACACGCTGCCGGTCGTCCCCGAACCGGACCTGATCCTGACCTACGTGCCGGCGGCGAACGTCGCCGACTTCCGGGCGACCTACGCGACCGGCTCCTACACCACGGGTTCGGGCGGGTCGGGTGGGACCCCGGCGGACGCCGCGCTGATGGACCTGCCGCTGGCCGGCCGGCAGGCCGCGTTCGACACGCTCGACCCGGCTGATCCTGCGGATCCGGCTGACCCGGCAGCGGCGCAGGCCGATCTGAGCCTCGGCTCCGGCTTCGTCACCGCGGCGCACGGCCCGGCGGCGGAGGTCGGAGCGGGCTGGGCCTCGTCCAGTGCCCCTCAGTTCGTCACAGCGCAGACCGACTACGGCCTGAAGAGCAAACTCGCACTGGCAGAAGGGTTCTCGATCGGCGCCTTCACCGTCCCGACCCGGCGCTACCCGGTGCTCGCGCACTGGTCGTTCACCTGCGAGGAGCGCGGCGACTTCCAGTACCTGGCGACCAACGTGCACGTCCGGATGCTCGGGCACGTGGTCCAGGGCGCCGAGACCCCGGACGGCGACCCGATCGGCCCCGAGTTCCCGGTGGTCCCCGGGAACGCCGCCCAGCCCCAGGCGACCCGCGAGCTGCCGCTGGTCGCCGAGACCGGGCACGTGCTGCTCGACCACGTCAGCCGGCGCGGCGAGGCGGCCCCGGCCTGGTTCCGCGGCCCGTTCACCGCCGCAGCGGTACCCCGCTCGGAGGGACCCGACCCGGCGGCACCGCCACCGCTCGCGCACCACGCCGACCAGCTGCGCCGCGTGGTCCCGGACGGCCATGAGGACCTCGGCTACTGCGCCGCGTTCGAGATCGGCCGGCTGCTCGCCCTCTCCCAGCCCGGTGTCGTCGCCGCGTTGGCCCGCTGGCGGGCCGAGGCGTTCGGCGCGGCCCGGATCACCACGACCGCGGACACCGCGGTCACCGGACTGCCGGACGCCGTCCGGGACGCCTTCGACCGGCCCGATCC
>JBAPWU010000305.1:0-4681 GCA_049283855.1 Kineosporiaceae bacterium | reverse complement strand
CTGAGGTACCTGGTCGATCACGGGATCGAGATCGGGATCCGGTTGCACGAGGGCCCGGACAAGGGCGAGCTGGAATGGCGGCGCCCGAACCGGATGACGCTGCAGAACGTGTTGCACAGCCCGGTGTACGCCGGGATCTACGCCTACGGCCGGCGCCGGATCGACCCCCGGCGCCAGCAGCCGGGCCGCCCCGCAACAGGGCGCGTGGTCCGCAGCGAGGACGAGTGGCTGGTGTTCGTCCCGGACGCGCTGCCCGCCTACATCAGCGTCGAGCAATACCACGCGAACCTGGCCCAGATGAAGGCGAACGCCTCGCGCAGCGGCACCAGCGGGACCGCCCGCGCCGGCAGCGCGCTGCTGTCCGGTGTCCTGCGCTGCGGCATGTGCGGCAAGAGGATGACGGTGCTCTACCACTCGCGGGACGCGGTCTGCCTACAGGAGTACCGGTGCGCGCGGCTCGTCACCGACTACGGCGCCGCCGGGCCGTGCCAGTCCCTGTCCGGTGCCTGCCTGGACGCCTACGTGTCCACGGCCGTCCTCGCCGCGGTGGCCCCGGCCGCCCTGCAGGCCTCGCTGCAGGCCGCCAGCCAAGTCCGGGAGGAACGCCGACGCCTGGAAGAGATCTGGTCCGCACGCCTGGAACGTGCGGCCTTCAACGTCGACCGGGCTCGGCGCTGCTACCGGCTGGCGGAACCGGAGAACCGCCTGGTCGTCCGTCAGCTGGAGAAGGACTGGGAAGCCGCGCTGACCGAGCAGCAGCGGCTGACCGAGGAACACGACCGGTTCACTGCCACCACGCCTCAGGTCCTCAGCCCGGCCGAGGAAGCGGCCATCATGGCCCTCGCCAGGGACGTCCCCGGCCTGTGGGCGGCGCCCACCACGACCGACGCGGACCGCAAGGAGATCATCCGCACCGTCCTGACGGACGTGTCCGTCACCGTCCTCGGCGACAGCGAACGCGTCGCGGTGACCCTGGCCTGGGCCGGTGGCCACACCACCAGCGGTGAGCTGGCCCGCCCGGTCGCCCGGCTGAACCAGCTCAGCTACTACCCGGAACTGATGCGGCGGGTCCGGGCCCTGCACGAGCAAGGCCGTAACGCGGCCCAGATCGCCGCCGCGCTGGACGCCGAAGGCTTCCGCCCGCCCAAGCGCATCCCTCGCTTCACCCGGGACGCCGTCCGGCGACTGCTGTCCAGCACGCGTAATGACGCCTCCGACTCGGCGCCGCGTCCGGGCACCGGCCCCGGCGGGCCGGACCGGCCAGGGCAGCACGAGTGGTGGCTGCCAGATCTCGCCCGAGCCCTCGCCATGCCCCAGGCCACGCTCTACACCTGGATCCGGCGCGGCTGGGTCACCGCCCGGCAGGACACCACCACCGCCCATCGGTGGATCATCAGCGCCGACCCCGTCACCCTGGCCCGACTCCGCGAACGACGCACCCGCCCTCCCGGCTACTACACCCGCCACCGCTGGACCGACCCCGAAACCCCGGCCATTCCACCCGAACCCGGCACTCAGGCCGCCGCCACTCGTCTACGTGTGCAGTGCGGTTGACATTCCTCGACCTGCCAGAGGTCGTGGTAGGTCGCGATCACGGCGGCGCCGTCCATGACGGCCGGGTCGAGGTTGGTGACGTAGCCCTTCAGACCTGCGAGTTGGCGGGCCCGATCGATGGTGGCCTGGTTGAGTTCCTTGGTCGCGTCGGTGACTTTCAGGAACCGGGTCTTGGCCAACGGGGCCTTGCCGGCGGCGACCTTCTCCGCCTTCGCGATCTGGGCGTTGATGGTCTTGTTGTCGCGTTTGCTGCGCTTGAACGAGTACTGGTAGACGACCCGCCGCTGACGCTTCTTCTTCCCGGTGCCCATCGCGCGAGCACGGCCGTTTCAAGATCAGTGATCTAGGTTGAGGATCTGGAATGGGCGTAGCATCTGGCGTCCGGCCCAGCGGGTGGCTTCGGTGATGTCTGTGCGGCCGGCGAGCCTGTGGGCCCCGATCGCCAAGTTTCGGAGCGAGGCCATAGCCCTTGGACCAGAACGGGTTCGCACGGTCGAGTCGTCTTCGCGGTAGAGGGTGTCGCGGATCCAGTGCATCGCCTCGATTCCCCAGTGCCCGCGGATCAGGCCGGCCAGTCGGGCCGGGTCGGCGCGGTCGCTGTCGCGGCTGGTCACCCCCAGGGCAGCGACGCTGGACAGGTTCTTGCCCTGCAGATCGGTGACGGACCGTTCGATCAGGAAGACCTGGGCTACATGGGGGAACGGCAGATCGGGTGGGGCGGGCAGGGTCTGGATCGTGCGGCGGGTGATCCGCCCGTGTCCACGGTCGGTGGCCTCGTGTCCGATCGGGACCTGGTCCCAGGGCAGTGCGTCCAGCGCTGCGAACAGCTTCGGGGTGTTCTCCTTCACGGTGATCGCGGAGTCGATCCCCTGCCCGACCAGCCATGTCGCGGTGGCGCGGACGGTGTGTAGGGCATCGACGGTCAGGATCGCCCCGCGCAGGTCCAGGTCCGCGAGCAGGTCCTTCAGCCGGGGCACCTCATTGGTCTTGGCGCCGACGTCGGTCTGGGCCAGCACCAGCCGCGCGTCATGGGTCATCGCGGACAGCAGGTGGACCTGTTCTCCGTCGCCGTTCTTGGCTCCGCGGCAGGTCTTGCCGTCCGCCGCGATCGCCACCGACGACAACCTGCCCGGCCGGGACGACGGCCCCGGCGGATGGTCAGGTTCGACATTGGGATCAGGTTCGAGGTCGGGATCGGTCTCGGCGTAGGCCTGGTCGAGCAGCCACCCACCGATCACGGCGTCCAGGCCGGCAGCATCGATCCCGGTCAGCACCCGCCACACCGTGACCTTGGACGGACCTCGTGTCGGGACCGGCCGCTCAGATCCTTCATAGGCGCAGGTCAACAGCTCCGCCGGGGTATCGGCGATCCACCCCGCGATGGCCGTGAAGGAACGCATCCCGGCGACCACCGCGGCCGCGCACAACACCAGCACCGCTGCCAGCGGATGGTCCACCCAGACCACGTTGCGGTGATCGGGGATCCCCGCGAATCGTTCTCGCAGACCGGCGACCGCCGCCGCCGCCGAGATCTGCTCACCGCCCGACTCCGGGCCGCCGGACGGCTCCGGCGACAACGAGGACACCAACACCGAACACGCCCCCGGCACGCCGGGGGCGATGGCAGACTGAACAGGCAACGAGGCTCCAGGACCGAGTGATCTTTGAGCGGACCCCTCGATCTACCGGAGCCTCGTTGCCTCACCCCGCAGGACACGCCGAAACGGCCATACCCGCCTACATCAGGCCCTCCGCAGATACGGCCCACCCAGCACCCCGACCGCGCCCTCGAACCGCAGCCGCCCAGCGATCAACGATCTTGAAACGGCCGTGATCGCGCGAGTGGACTCCAGGATCTGCCCGTCGGTGAAGTAGTCGCCCTTGGCCTTGAAGTGCTCGGCCAGGTCGTAGGGGGCCTTGGTGATCCGTGAGCCCACGACGAAGGAGAACCCGGCGTCCTCGATCTCGTTCAGGTTGTTCCCCGACAGCATCCCGGCATCGGCGACCACGACCATCCCGGTGATGCCGTGGCGTTCCTGGAACTTGCGCAGGACCGGCAGGATGGTGGTGGTCTCCGCGGTGTTCCCTTCGCACAGGTGGACCTCGAGCGGAAACCCGGTCGGATCGACCAGCAGGCCGACCTGGACCTGCGGGTCGACCCGGTGTTCCTTGCTCATCCCGACCTTGCGCAGCGCGTTCGGGTCGGTGTCCTCGTCCCCGATCTCGTAGTGCAGCGTGGTGCAGTCGTACATGACCAACGTGGCGAGCCCGCCGCCGGCGGCGGAGAACGCCGTGCACGCCTTGGAGACCTGGTCCCGGTAATCGCCTGCCTGGCAGCGCTTCAGCGACCGCCACACGGTCCGCAGGCTCGGGCACGGGGCACCGAGCTCGGCCAGCACCCGCAGGGTGTCGGCCTTCGAGGTCGGCTCCACGATCCGGGCCAGCACCATCGCCCGGAACGCCTCATCACCGAGGGCATCGAACCCCACCCGCGCATACGCGGCGGCCAGCACCTGCCACAGCACCAGCGAGGAGGTCGCCACGACGCGACCGCCGGCATCGACCGCCCTGGGCCGCCCACGCCGCGGCACTGGGGCCGGCTCCTCCTCCAGCGTGGTCTGCCCGGCCGGCGGGCCAGGCTTGCTCGTCCAGTCCGCGACGTCGTCCAGGCGAGGCGCAACGACGGGCAGCCCTCCCAAGTCCAACACCTCCTGCCCTGGCCGCAGCCGCTCGTGGGCCGCCGCCAGCAGCAGCCTCAGATCAGCGTCCGTGCGCGCCGAGCCCAGATGCTCGACCTGCTCGACCACTCCTGCCCGACGCGTGACGATCTGAACCGCGACCGCCCCGGACGCGGTGCGGACCTTGCGCACGAACCGCGAGACCACCGGTGCAGGCTTCCACGCCGAATTCTTAGTGACCACTTCGACGCATTCCCGACCGAGAAGACGCAGGTCACAGCCCTGCCATCAGAACATGATCTTGAAGGTGGCACGAGTCAGGGGCATCGAGAGCTTCCCCGGCGCCGTGACTGGTCACAATGCTGCCGTGCATCTGCGTTGATGACCCTTCTCAATCACGTGGCTGGCGCCCGTAGAGGACGCCTGCTCTCACCGCGGCACGAGAGGAC
>JBAPWU010000304.1:0-4705 GCA_049283855.1 Kineosporiaceae bacterium | reverse complement strand
GTGCGCCAGAGGGTGGCGCCGGCGACGGCGACCAGCCCGGCCACGGCGGGGGCCAGGGCCACGGTGTAGTACGGGTGAACGACGCCGCTCATGTAGCTGAACACCAGGCCGGTCACGACGAGCCAGGTACCCCAGAGCACCAGCGCGGCCCGGGTGCGGTCGGTGCGCGGTGCGCGGCGCGTCGTCCAGAGGCCGAAGGCGAGGGCGAGCAGGGCGGCAGGCAGCAGCCAGGAGACCTCGGCCCCCATCTCGGAGCCGAACAGCCGGGTCAGACCGGTCGCGCCGCCGAAGGCGCCGCCCGCAGCGCCGCTGCTACCACCCGGGGTGCCGCCCTGGCCGCCGGTGATCCGGCCCAGGCCGTTGTAGCCGAACACCAGGTCGAGCAGGCTGTTGTCGGTGGATCCGCCGATGTAGGGGCGCGCCGAGGCCGGCCAGAGCTCGACGGCGGCGACATACCAGCCGGCCGAGAGCAGCATCGAGCCCCCGGCGAGCAGGGTGTGCCGCAGGCGCGTGGCCATCGTGGTGGGAGCCGCGACGAGGTAGGTCAGGGCGAAGCCGGGCACGACCAGGAAGCCCTGCAACATCTTGGTGAGGAAGGCGACACCGAGTGCGGCCCCGCACATCAGGACCCAGCGCCGGGCTCTGGGACCGGCATCGACGGCCCGCACCAGGCAGTAGGCCGCGCAGACCAGGAGCAGGGTGAGCAGGGCGTCGGGGTTGTTGAACCGGAACATCAGCGCGGCAGCGGGGGTGAGCGCGAGAGCCGCCCCCGCCAGTAGCCCGGCCACCGGGCCGGACCATCGCCTGACCGCCGCGTAGAGCACACCGACCGACGCGACGCCGGCCAGGGCCTGCGGCACGAGCATGCTCCAGGAGGTGAGCCCGAACACGCGCGCCGACAGGCCCATCAGCCACAGCGAGGCGGGCGGCTTGTCGACGGTGATCGCGTTGCCGGCATCCAGGGAGCCGAAGAACCACGCCGTCCAGCTCTTGGTGCCCGCCTGGACGGCCGCCGCGTAGTAGCTGTTCGCCCACCCGGAGGCGGACAGGTCCCAGCCATACAGGACGCCGGTCGCGGCGAGCAGGACCAGCACGGCCGGGCGGACCCACGCGGGGTCTCGACGCTGCCCCGGCGTCGCGGGAACCCGGGTGAGGGCGGCAGGCTGACGGTCCGTGACGGTGCTCATCGGGGGGTGCCTCTCGGAGATGGTCGGCCCGGATCGAGCGCGGATCAGGCGCGGATCAGGCGTGGATCAGGCGTGGATCAGGCGTGGATGGCTCGGGTGGGCGGCGCCGTGGTGCGGTGACGGCGCTCGCCGTCCCGCAGCAACCGGGCGATCCCGGCGAGGTCGGCACGGGCGGTGGCCACGATGTCGACCCGGCTGTCCGGATCGTCGATCCAGTCCACCGGCACCTCGTGGATGCGCATCCCGGCGCGTTGGGCGAGCACCAGCAACTCGGTGTCGAAGAACCAGCCGGTGTCGGCGACCCGGGGCAGCAACCGGCGTGCGGCGTCCGCGCGGATGGCTTTGAAGCCGCACTGTGCGTCGCTGACCTGCAGGCGCAGCGTGACGCGCAGCAGGAGGTTGTAGGCGCGGGAGATGATCTCGCGCTTCGGGCCGCGGACGACGCGGGCACCGTGCGCCAGCCGGCTGCCGATCGCGACGTCGGAGTGGCCCGAGATCAGCGGAGCCACCAGCGGAGCGACCGCGGCGAGATCGGTGGACAGGTCGACGTCCATGTAGGCGAGCACGGCGGCGTCGGACGCCGACCAGACCGCGTTCAGCGCGCCGCCACGGCCCTTGACCGGGAGGTGGACCACCCTGACATCGGCCAGATCACCGCAGACCCGTTGGGCGACAGCGGCTGTGGCGTCGGTGCTCGCGTTGTCGGCGATCGTGATCCGGCAACGCATCGGCAGGTGGACGTCGAGGTAGGCGCGCAGCCGGTGGACGGTCGGCGCCAGATCGTTCTCCTCGTTGAAGACGGGGATCACGATGTCGAGCACCGGGGGATCTGCGGTGGGAGTCGGGGTGGTCATGACACCAACACTCGTCCCGGCACATGCGCAGCCGGTGTGACCGCCCTGTGCGGCTGCTGTGAGCCCGGGTCACCGCCCCGGTATGACCGTGGCGAGCCAGAGGCTGTCCCGCGCCCGGGTCATCGCCACGAACAGCCGCCGGCGCTCTCGCTCGGCCCTCTCCCCCTGGGCGTTGTCCGACTCGCCGCGACGACGCCCGCCGAGGGTGTGATCACGATCCGGGATGAGGACGTGGGCGAAGTCGAGCCCCTTGCCACGATCGAACGTTCCCACCTTCACGGCGTCGAGGGGGCGCCCCTGATAGGCGCTCAGCAGGATGGCCGGGTGTCCGGCCCGAACCAGCGCGGCCTGCCATCGCGCCGCGGCGGCATTGCTGGCCACCAGAACGGCGATGTCACCGTGGCGCGCACCACGAGCGAGCAGCGACTCCACCCGGGCGATCAGGGCCATCTGCTGTGAGGCCGCGTCGTGGGCAGACACCTCGATCACCTCGCCGCCCGGCCGTGCCGGCCGAACGGCCCGGTCGGTGCGCTCGGGGATGGTGTCGAGGTCCTCGAAGGTTCCCTCGCCGTAGTCGGACACGGCTCGCCGGAGGATCTCAGACCCGTTGCGGTAGTTGAGGTCGAGGACCGTCGAACGGCCCGCAACGGAGATCCCGGCCTCGCTGAGGGTGCACCCGCCGGGATAGATCGCCTGCTGTCCGTCACCGACCAGGGTCAGACCGTCCGAGCCGTCGCCGACCAGACCGTGCAGAAGCTGCAGGCCGACGCAGGTGAGATCCTGCACCTCGTCCACGACGACGCAGTCCCAGGGCCAGGTGGCGCTCCCCGCCCGGACGGCGTCGCGCGCCATGATGAGCTGGTCCTCCCTGATGACCGCGCAGTTGCCCGAGCGTCTCCGCCAGGCTGGCGATCTGGCGCTCCACGCAGCCGATGTCCATCCCGATCTGGGCGCACCTGTCCCACGCCGAGGCTCCCGCACTCAGCGCGGCAGATGATGCGGTAGCCCCGGAGACCTCCTGGCCGACGCCCACCTCGCGGTATCGGCGCCACGCTCCCGCGACAGGAGCGGAGATCGCGCGAATCCCCTGCTCGTCGCAGTGCCGGCCACCCGGAGGCCGCGGCGCCGAGGCGAACACCTCGACGCCACGGGCATCATCGCCGCTCGAGCCGCAGCGCGAGCAACGGGCAGGCCGACACGGCCTCCTGGGCGTCCCGGCGCAATGCGTCGGGAACCGTGATCGCGTTGGGTGCCGACGACGGATCGACGGGCATCGGGTATCCCCAGGGATCCTCGGTGAGCAGTTCGGGCAGCAGCTCCGCGCACAGCCCGCGGCCGTCGCAGGCCACCCAGTCGATGTGCAGCGTCAGCGTCGCGGCCTTCCGCCCGGAGCGTGCGGCGGTGGCCGTCGGGAGCGGGGCGGTCATCGCGGACCTCCGGTCAGGCAGCGCCCACGCAGGTGCGCGGCCACGTCATCGGCGAACACGGTCAGGGCGGAGCGGGCCAGCCGGGCGGTTCCGTCCGGGTGGCGGCAGGCCCCCCGCCCGGTGACCACCCCGGCGATCCCGGCCAACTGGCCGGGCAGCCGTTCCCATCCGCGGGCCTCGCCGGGGTCGGCCAGCCGGTTCAGCACGTCGGCCAGGGCCGGCAGACCGAACAGGCACGGGCCGCACTGCCGGGCGCCCTCCCCGGCCAGGTAGGTCACGATCGAGGCGGTGGCCGCGAGCGGGCACTGCCGGGCCGGCAGAGCCCAGACGATCCCGGCGCCGGGCGAGCCCCCGAACGGGGCCAGACCGGCCCGCGACATCGCCGTGGCGGCCACCGCCGGCGCGGGCACCCACACCCCGTGGTAGCCACCGACCAGGACGGCGCCCAACGGCTGCGCGGGACCACCGGCCAAACCGATCAGATCAGCCAGGCCGATGCCGTAGCCGGCCTCGACCACCCCGGGGCGGGCCACCGCGCCACCCACCGTGGCCAGGAAGGTGCCGGGCTCGGCATCCGTTCCGGCAGAACGGAACCAGGCCACCCCGTGCCGGGCGATCAGGGCCAGGTGAGCCAGGGTCTCCACGTTCTGCACCAGGGTCGGCCGGCCGTCCACGCCGCGCTCGGTGATCAGGTGGCGTTTGGTCCGGGGCAGCGCCGGGCCGCCCTCGATCGCCGACACCGCCGCCGACTCCTCGCCGGAGATGAACCCCTTCGGCGCCTCGACCACCTCCATCGGGCACCGGTCGCCGCCGGCCGAGCGGCGCTCGGCCAGGGCCGTCCGGACGGCGCCCATCGCGGCGCCGGCCTTGACATACAGCACGATCCGGTGGGCCCCGACGGCCTCCGCGGCCAACTGGGCGCCGTCCAGCACCAGGTGCGGGGCCGTGGTGAGCAGCGCGGCGTCCTTGGAACTGGCCGGTTCCCCCTCGGCGCCGTTGGCCACGACCACGGCCGAGCGGCCAGAGGCCGCAGCGGCGGAGGCGACCTTGCGGAAGGTCGGGAAGCCCGCTCCGCCACGCCCGGTCAGGCCGGAGGCCTCGATCGTGGCGGTCAGCAGGTCCCGTCCGCCGCGCCACGGGATGTCACCGTGCCGCCGCCGGTGCTCGTCCAGGGTGGCGGCACCCGCGGACAGCAGTCGGGTGGGGGTGTCGATCATGATCGCGGTCATCGCACGAG
>JBAPWU010000303.1:0-9592 GCA_049283855.1 Kineosporiaceae bacterium | reverse complement strand
GCGCGCGCCTGCACCCCGACCCGGCTGACCGCGAGCCGCCGGCCCACGGCGGGCAGGCCGAGCTCGCCCGGGTCCGGGCCCTGCTCCCGCAGGAGCAGGACGAGCGGGTGGAGCAGATGCTGCAGACGATCCGGGGCGGCGGGGCGATCGACCGCGACGCCCTCCGGGCCCTGATCGCCGAGTGCTTGCGCCACGCGAACATCTCCCCGCGCCCGCCCCGGACCACCCGTAGGGACCTCGAACGTGACTGGGAGCGCGTCGAGGCCACTGTCAGGGCCATCGGCCACGAGCGTGGCTCGGCCTGACCGGTCGTCCGGCTGGTCGATCGAGGGGCATCGTGGACGGCACCCGACGTCGCGATCCTCACACCACGCGAGGACCTTCGTGGGTGGCCATGCGATGGGGCGAGTGGATTCCGATCCCAAGGCGGCCGACGCCAAGAAGGAGGCCCTCTACGTGCTGAAGCGGCTCGCAGCGGACGCCGACACCCTCGCCGAGCAGAAGGGCTGACGACCGTTCACCCCCAGGGAACGCGGCGCCCACGCACGACACGCTGCGTCACCGCCCGGGCGGTGGCAGGGTGGAGGCCATGGCTTCCAAGTGGTCGATCGCCTCGGAGGACTCCGTGCTGTCCATCGCGAGCCGGGGCTCGGTGCTCAGCATCGCCTCGGTGGGCAGCCTGCTGTCGATCGGCTCGATCGGCTCGATCGGCTCGATCGGCTCGATCGGCTCGGTGTCCTCGGTGCTCCTGGTCAGGCGCAGCGTCAACTGACAGCCGCGTCCTGACCTCCGTCCCAGGTGCTCCCGGATCCGTTCCGAGGCTCGATGAGGCTGTTCGTCGCGATCTGGCCGCCGGCGGAGGTCGTCCGCGAGCTCGCCGTCGCAGTGGCCGAGGCCCAGCGCGACGTGCCGGAGGCGCGCTGGGTACCTGAGGCGCACTGGCACCTGACCCTCACCTTTCTCGGCGAGGTGGACGACGCGCGCCGGGAGGAGCTGGACCGGCGGCTCGCCCGCGCGGCGACGCGGCATGCCCCGATGCGTTTGAGGTTCCAGGGCGCCGGCCGGTTCTCCGATCGCGTCCTGTTCACCCGGGTCGAGGGAGAGCGTGACGCGCTGCGCCGGGTGGCGGCGTCGACGAGCGCCGCTGCGCGCCGCAGCGGGGTGGTCGTGGACGACCGCCCGTACCGGCCGCACCTGACCTTGGCCCGCTCACGTGCCCAGGGTGGGTCCGGTGCGGTGCTCGCGCCGGCGGCCCAGGCCCTGGAGGGATTCCAGGGCAGGGAGTGGACGGCGAGCGAGCTGCACCTGGTGTGCAGCCGCCTCGGTGCAGGCCCGGGCCGGACGTCGAGCTACGAGTCGGTGGCGCGCTGGCCGCTGAGCGGCCGGACCTCGTGACAGGGCGAGACCTGGGCCCTGCCGAGCCGACGATGTCCAGGGCCCGCAGGGCCCTGGTCCTGGCACCCGGCAGTCCCTACCCTTCCTTCATGCCCGAGATCTCCGTCACCGACGACGAACTGACCCTGCTGCGCAACGCCGTCAAGGCCTTCCTCGGCGACTTCAGCCATGACGAGAAGGACGTGATCGTCCGGATCAAAGCCCTGCAGGCGAAGCTCGCCGCCGTCACGTGAGTTCCGCCGTCGCATCGTCCTAGGGTTTTCGGCGACCGACCTCAGCCTGACGTCGGCGCGCTCGTTGACGTGCCGCTGGAGTCTGGTCCGGTGGCCCGCTCCACGGCGATGACCACGCGCCGGTTGGCCCGGCGGTGGACGTCGGAATCGTTCGGCTGCGCCGGAGAGTTCTCACCGAAGGCGATCGCCCTGATCCGTGACCCGTCGATGCCGGCCTCCTTCACCAGCCACTTCGCGACGGTCCGGGCACGGTCCCCGGACAGCACCCGGTTGTAGTCGTCCGACCCGACGTCGTCCGTGTAGCCCTCCACCCAGACGGTCCCGTCGGAGTGGGACCTCTTCACCTCGGCGACAATGGCCCGGAGGGCCGGGACGGCCTCGGGGGTGAGGACCGAGGAGGCGACGTCGAACAGGACCCCCGTCGGCGCGGTGTAGACCGTGGAGTCCGGATCCCGGACGACGGCGTCACCCGTCCCCCAGACCACCTCGGGCCGCGGCGGGGAGCGATGGGGCCACAGGGAGAGGCCGGCGGCCCCCACCAGCACAGCCGCGGCCACGATGGCCGCCACCCGTACGGCCCTTCCTCGGAGCATGTGCACCGCCCTCCACCAGGAAACGATCGACAGGATCGTACGCCGAGACCGTGATCGGTCCAGTCACGCGCGTCCACGGTGGAAGGGCCTTCTCGGGTCGTCTGCGTCGAGTGAACGGTGCGTGACCAATGTGCCTGTCACACGGCGGACCCCCCGGCGAGAATGGGTATGACCGAGTGCCGACAGATCCAGTCGTCGGATCCAGTCGTCGGATCCAGTCGTCGGCGGGGTCGGTCGTCGGCACTGGGTCGACCGTCCGATCATCATGGGCCGCCGGAGGTGGCGTCATGCAATGGGATCTCGGGCTTCAGGGCGTCGGGTTGCTGGTCGCGATGTCCTTGGCCTCCGGTGTCGTGGTGCAGTTCGTCTGGGGCTGGGCGGTGCGTGGGTTGTGGCTCGCGGCAGCCGCGGCCTTCTTCGTGGCCGGCGTCCTGATCAGTGAGATGTGGTTCGGGTGGGCGACGCAGGAGGAGCTGCAGCCGAACGTCGACGGCCTGTCCTTCGACGAGGTGCTACTCGGAATGCTCTGTGGCGTGGCGATCGCGGCACTGGCCCGGGTCGTCGTCCGGCGGCGCCAACACACCCACACCCACACCCACACCCACACCCACACCCGCGCCGTCTGACGTCCGTGCGGTGGGCATGAGCTCGTCCTCGACGTAGCCGGCCCGGACCTTCAGCGTGCCGAAGACGGCCTGGGCGACGGCCACGGCGGCCAGGGTCAGCAGCGGAGCGGTCCAGCTGTCGACGATCTCGTACAGCGCGCCGAAGGCGACCGGGCCGACGGCGGCGACGACGTAGCCGACGCATGGGGTCAAGGCGGACAGCGAGGTGGTGGCGAGCGCGGGCCGGCGGACGCGCCCGAGCAGACTCGAGACCAGTGCCGCGGGCGGGATCCCGACGACGATGATGATCGCCACCTGGAACGCCGCGCCGGTCTGGCTCATGCCGCGCAGAGGATCTCCGGCAGCCAGCCCATGATCACGTAAGCGAGCATCGTCCTGGTTCAGCCCTGAGGACGTCGCGGGAAACGACTCATAGCTCCCTCCGCCGGGCCGACACCGTGGCCAGCCGGAGCAGTCCCACGACGAGGACCAGCGTGACCGCAGCGGCTCCCAGGTAGTCGGCCGGCTGGGTCGTTCCCGCCGGGAGGGCTCCCAGCGCACCGGCGAGGTGGGTGGGCAGCCACCTGCCCAGCCGGTCGACGACGCCGATGATGGGCAGGGCCAGGAGGATCACGATCGACACCGCCACGGTGGCCAGCACCGACGACGCGCGACCGGAGACGGCGCTCACCAGCGCCACGACGAAGACCAGGAACAGTGCGCCGCAGGCGATCCCGGCCAGCACCGAACCGGTGTCCGGTGCTCCGAGCAGCGCCCAGGTCTCGTACCAGGCGGCGAGTGCTCCGCCCACGAAGGCCGCCACCACCGCGGCGATCGTGACCGTCACCCGGGGAAGGAGGATGCGCTCGACCCGCGCCACCCGGGTGCGCAGGAAGATGCCCATCTCGGGCACGGCGTCGAAGGCCACGGATCCGGCGGCGACCACCACCGCCACCAAGGTCCCGATCTGCATGGCGTTGGAGACGTACTGGACCATTCCGTCGGCCGGCACCGGAGGAGGGAAGACGATCGTGGCGCCGTCGAGGTCGCCGCCGGCCAACGAGACGATCTCGCCGAGGTACCGGGCGGTGAGGGGCCCGATCAGCCCGAACAGCACATACACGCCGACCAGGGCCATCAACCGTCTGGTGCGGATCAGCCTCAGCCACTCCAGTCGCCACAGGGTCATCGCGTCAGCTCCAGGAAGGCTTGCTCCAACGAGACCGCCTCCGGGCCGAAGGACACGACCCGTGCTCCGACCCTGTCGAGAACGCCGACCAGGTGCAGTTCGGCCTCGCCCAGACTCCGGACCGCCACCGTGACCTCCTCGGGGCCGGTCGACGTCACGTCCCTGACCCAATCCTGGCGACGGAGGGCGTCGATCACCCCGTCCAGCGGCGGACGGCACCGAACCATGTAGTGGGGCACCGCCGTGCCGACCAGGAGCCGGTCGATCGGCCCCTGGAACATGAGGCGTCCGCCGTCGACGATGCCGACCGTGTCGCACACCTCCTGCACGTCGGCCAGGATGTGGCTGGAGAAGAGCACCGTCGCCGACCCGCGCAGCCGGGCGATGAGATCGAGGACCTCGCGGCGTCCGGCGGGGTCGAGCGCCGATGCCGGCTCGTCCAGCAGGAGCAGCTTCGGGGATCCGACCACGGTGCAGGCCAGGCCCAGGCGTTGGAGCATCCCCCGGGAGTATCCCCCGACCCGGCGATCGATGGCCTGGGCCAGCCCGGCCTCCCGGATCACCTCCTCGACCCGGTCGTCGGTGCCGGCCGCGAGGTGCTGGGCCAGGGCCACGACTTCACGGCCGGTCAGCCACGGCTCGAAGCGAGGGGTGTCGGGAAGCACCGCCACCTCGCGCGGGTCGGCGTCGATGCGGATGGTGCCCGAGGTCGGTCTGCGCAGGCCGGCCAGGACCCCGAGCAGTGTGGTCTTGCCGGCTCCGTTGGGGCCGACCAGCCCGTACACCGATCCTGCCGTCACCCGCAGGTCGATGCCGTCGAGCGCGGCGGTCGGACCGTAGCGCTTGGCGAGCGCCGTCGTCTCGATCATCGGCCATCACCGGAGTCACGTCCGATGAGCAGATAGACGATGCCGCCCAAGGGAACCGAGGCGATGCAGATCAGGGCCCAGGCCCAGCGGGGCAGGTGACGGGGCTCGTGCCTGGCGAGATCGACAAGGCAGTACCCCACGAACGCCAGGCCCAGGACGATGATCGGGCCGAACGCCGCCCAGTTGATGTCCATGCCCGCACCTCACTCCGGCATCCTTCGACGAACCCACGGCCCGGATGTCCGCTCGCCTGGGCGGGCGTTCGGCGGCCTGAGAGCCCGTCTCCATCCCTATCCCGGGTCGGCAGCGGCGGGGGGAGACCCCTGTCACACCGGCCTGCACGTGCCGACAGGCAGGTCATGAGGGTCGTGAGGTGGCTGCGGAACGCCGTGCTGGGCGTCGTCGTGGTGCTCTGGCTGGCGGGGATGCTCGGCGGCGGTGGGTACCTGACCTACCGCAGCGTGGTGACGGCCGTGCACGGGCGGCCGAGCGCGCTCGCCGGACCGGTGCTCTGGTGGGGGGTGCTGGCGATGATCCTGGTGGGGTTCCCCTGGCTCAGGCGCCGCTGGCCCGACGTCTTCACCGGCGACACGGACGGCGACAGCAGCGGCGGCGACTGATCCCCGCCCGGGCGGTCGGATGAGGGTCTCATCCCGCCGCGCGCCAGGCCTCGCGCAGGCCGACCTTCTTGCCGATGCGCAGGATCGCGCCGCTGTAGATCCGGCCGGCCCACCAGATCAGGCCGATCGCCGACCCGATCATCAGGGTGACGGCGACGGCGACCTCCCACCACGCGGCGACCCCCAGGGCGATCCGGGCGGGCATCACCACGGGCGTCCAGAACGGGATCAGCGAGAACACCTGCGCCAGCGTGGAGCCGGGGTTGCTGGTGAGGATCAGTCCGACGAAGTAGCCGAGCAGGAGCAGAATCGTGGGCAGCGTCGCGGCTCCCTGCACGTCCTCCTGGCGGCTGATGGTGGCGCCGAGGGCGGCGTACACCACGGCGTAGAAGGCGTAGCCGAGCACGAACCACGCGATCGCCAGGCCCGCCACGGCCAGGCTGAGGGAGGGCAGCCTCACCTCGGGAAGATCGATCATCCGCACGGTGATCAGCCCGGCCCCGCTCAGCGCGACCACCTCGATCAGCCCGAGGGCTCCGATCCCGAGCACCTTGCCCGCGAGGACCTCCGTCGGGCGGGCCCGGGAGAGCACCACCTCGACCACCCGGTTGGCCTTCTCCTCCATCACCCCGAGCAGGACGAACTGACCGAAGATCACGATGGACATGTAGAGCAGGATGACGAGCAGGCTTGCCCCCACCACCCGGGGAGTGCGCTGGGGGTCGACGGCCTCGAGGGTGCGCTGCGCCGGCGGGGGAGGTGACACGATCCGGGCGGCGTCCTGCGCCCGCAGGCCCAGGCCGGCCGCGATCGTGGAGCGTTCGAGCTGCTGGACGGCGGACTGGGCGAGCGCCAGCGCGGTCGGGTTGGCGTCCTTGTTCCAGACCAGCTCGGCGGTGTCGACCACGAGCAGATCCGCCTCGTCGTCCCGCAGCGCGGTCTCGCCCGCGGCGACGTCGGCCACGGTGCGGATCGTGATCGGGACGTCGGTGGCCGCCGCCGTGGCCTGCAGGGTCCGGGCGAGGTCGGTGGCGCGTTGGCCGGTCACGGCGATCACCGCCGGCTTCGTCTGGCCCATCCAGATCGACGCCAGCGGGCCGATCGCCAGCACCAGGCCCACGGAGAGCAGGACGGTCACCATGAACGACCTGCTTCGTGCCCGCTGGAGGAAGTCACGCCGGGCGAGCAGGAAGATCTGACGCATCATCGGGTCACCGCTTCCGGAACAGGTCCGACAGCGAGGGAGGTTCGAAGCTGAAGGCGTCCACCGTGCCCGCGGCCCGAGCGGCGTCGAGGACGTGATCGAGGTCGACCCGCCGATCGACCAGGTATCGGCGGCGGGGGTGTCCGTCATCGCCGAGCTGAACCGCCGGGATCGGGGGCGTCCAGGCCGACCCGTCGACCCTGATCTCGAGCACCCGCCGGCTCGACCGGGCGTGCAACTCCTCGAGACCGCCGGAGAGCACGACCCGACCCTCGTCGATCACCACGACGTCCTGGCAGATGTGTTCCACCAGGTCGAGCTGGTGGCTGGAGAACAGGATCGACGTGCCGGCGTCCGCCAGTTCGCGCAGGCACTCGACCATCGTCTCCACCGCCAGCGGGTCGAGCCCAGAGAACGGCTCGTCGAGCACGGCGACAACGGGGCCGTGCACCAGCGCCGCGGCGAGCTGGACCCGCTGCTGGTTGCCGTGGGACAACTCGTCCAGCCGTGACGTCGCCCGATCGGCCAGGCCGAAGCGCCCCAGCCACCGCACGGTCCCCTCCCGGGCGGCGCCGGAGGACAGGCCCGAGAGCCGGGCGAAGTGCACGAGCTGCTCCCCGAGTCGATCCCGGCCAGGGCAGCCACCGGGCCGTACCGCTTGCTCAGCCGCCGGACGGTCAGCACAGCGTCGCCGAAGGCCGTTCCATGTCGCCCAGCCTCCTCCCCGCCCCTGCCGGCCGCCAAGGGGCGAACGGCTCGCGCACCCGCGGCGCCCCGAGCCAGGACCTTCCGCCCCTGCTGGCGCGGGACGGCGGGCGGGAGATTGGTGAGGCGTGTTCGAAGAGCGGGGGGGCGATCATGAGTGATCTGTCCAGCCTGCCGGTGGATGCCCGCACCGGCTCCGAGGGGACGCGCATCGATCTGGACGACGTCTGCCGCCGCTTCGTCATGGGGGAGACCGTCGTCACGGCGCTGGACGGGGTCAACCTGCACGTCGACGAGTCGGCGTTCGTCGTTGTTCTGGGCGCGAGCGGCTCGGGCAAGACGACGCTGCTGAACCTCGTAGGGGCCCTGGACGCACCGACGTCCGGCACGATCCGGCTGGCCGGAACCGACCTGACCACGGCATCCCGGGCCCAGCGGACCCGGATCCGACGTCACACGGTCAGTTTCATCTTCCAGAGCTTCAACCTGTTCCCCGGGCTGACCGCAGTGGAGAACGTGCGGTTCGGCGCCGACGTCGCCGGCCGTCCGGACGCGGCGACGGTCGCAACCACCGTCCTGGAGCAGGTCGGGCTCGGCGGCCGGGCCGATCACTTCGCTCACCAGCTGTCCGGCGGCGAGCAGCAACGGGTGGCCATCGCTCGTGCGTTGGCGACGGGCAACCCGATCCTGCTCGCGGACGAGCCCACCGGGGAGCTCGACTTCCGCACCGGCGTGCAGATCCTTCAACTGCTGCGGCAGCAGGCCGAGGCGGGCAAGACGGTGCTGGTGGTCACCCACAACCGGGAGATCTCGCGGGTGGCCGACCGGGTGATCGAGCTGTCCAGCGGGCGAATCGTGGCCGACGGGCCGCCGGTCGGTGGCCGCGCCGCCATCGACGACCTGCGCTGGTAGCCGGTCATGACCTCACGCGGGCTGTGGGTTCGCTGGTCCTGGCGGGACCTGCGTGGGCGCTGGGTGCTCGTGGCGGCGATCAGCCTGGTCATCGCGCTCGGCACGGGCACCTACGCCGCCCTGCTCGGCACCAGCGCCTGGCGGCGTGCATCGAACGACGCCAGTTTCGCGCTGCTGAACACCCACGACGTGCGCGTCCGGCTGAACCAGGGCACGACCGTGACCGAGGGCAGGCTCGCCGCGCTCGTGGCCACGATCCCGTCAGCCGCCTCGGTGCAGGACGTGAGCGAGCGGCTGGTCGTGCCCACCCAGGTGAGCGCGCCGAAGGACGTGCTGGTCCCGGGCGAACTGGTGGGCTCCGAGACCGGTGCAGGCCGGGGCGTGGACGACGTGTGGCCCGCCGCCGGGCGCCTTCCCACCGCGGCCGACGACGGACAGGCGGTCGTCGTCCTGGACCGGCAGTTCGCCGAGGCCAACCAGCTCCCCGCCGGAGGCGAGGTCGTGCTCTCCGGCGGCGCCCGGGCGCGCTACGTCGGGTTCGGTCAGCAGCCGGAGTACTTCCTGTCCTCGGGTGGGCAGGGCGGACTGCCGTTCCTCAGCCAGAAGTCGTTCGCCGTCGTGTTTGCCACGCTGCACACGGCGCAGGCGCTGACGGGAGCGTCGGGCCAGGTGAACGACGTCGTGCTGACCCTGCGCCAGGGCGTGCCCACGGGCGCCTCGCCGGCCATGACGTCGGCCGAACCGCCGGCCGATCAGGTGGCCGAGGAGCTTCGTGCCGCGCTGGCGGCGACGCGACCCGCGGTCAGCGCGGTGGTGACCACCAGGGGCGAGCTGCCCTCCTACCGCGTCCTGTACGACGACATCGACGGCGACGCCCAGCTGTGGCGGATCGTCGCGCTGCTCGTGCTGTGCGGCGCGGCGTTCGCGGCACTCAACCTCACCGCCCGGATCGTGGAGGCCCAACGCCGGGAGATCGGCATCGGGATGGCCCTCGGCGTGCGGCCGGCGGTGCTGGCGGTGCGTCCGTTGCTGTTCGGCATGCAGGTGGCCCTGATCGGCGTGGTGCTCGGGGTCGTGGTCGGGCGGCTGGTCTCGATCCCGCTGAAGGCCGTGTTCGTCGACATGCTCCCGCTGCCGGTGTGGCTGACCCCGTTCCAGGTCGGCATCTACCTCCAGGCCGCCGCGCTGGGGTTCGTCCTGCCGCTGGCCGCCGTGGCCTGGCCGGTGTGGCGCGCGGTCCGGGTGCAACCGGTCGAGGCGATCAGGG
>JBAPWU010000302.1:0-5541 GCA_049283855.1 Kineosporiaceae bacterium | reverse complement strand
GTACTCGGTGGTGAGCTCGGCGATCTTCGCGGCGGCAGCCAGTGCCTCGGCCCGGGCCTGGGCGGCCGACGTCGGTCCGGGGTCCCGCGGCGACGCCGCCGCCGGTCCGGCCGCCGTGACCGAGAGGGCGGCGACCAACGAGACGATCACCCAGCGGCGCACGGTCGGGGTATCGGCTCCGCGTCGTCCGCCTTGATCCGACGGCGGGGGATCCACCCGGATAGCCTCGTGCCCGTGGACCTCCCGGCGGCGCTGGCGATCACCGGTGCCGCCGTCGCGGCCGGCACGATCAACACGGTGGTCGGGTCGGGAACGCTGATCACCTTCCCGACCCTGCTCGCCCTGGGATACCCCCCGGTGACCGCCAACGTGTCGAACAACATCGGGCTCCTCTTCGGCGGGATCAGCGGCACCTGGGGGTACCGACGCGAGCTCGCCGGGCAGGGCCCCGTCCTGCGCCGGCTCGCGCCGATGTCGCTGATCGGCTCCGTCGCGGGAGCCCTCGCCCTGCTCAGCCTGCCGGCCAGGGCCTTCGAGGCGATCGTGCCGATCCTGATCGTGCTCGCCCTGGGGCTGGTGGTCGCGCAGCCGAGGATCGCCGCGACCATGGCGCGACGCAGGGCCGAGCGCCAGGACTCCTCGGGCGGTGCCCGCTCCGCCACGCACGTCGGTCCGGTCCTGCTCACCGGTACGGCTCTGGCGGGGGTGTACGGCGGGTACTTCGGCGCCGCCCAGGGGGTGCTCCTGGTCGGCCTGCTCGGCTCGCTGCTGCAGGAGAGCCTGCAGCGGGTGAATGCCGCGAAGAACCTGCTCTCGGTGATCGTCAACCTCGTGGCCTCGGTGACCTTCCTGGTCGTGCGCCCGCAGGCCGCCGACCCGGCAGTGGTCGCCCTGATCGCCGCGGGCTCGATCCTCGGTGGCGTCCTGGGGGCCCGGATCGGCCGCTGGTTGCCGGGGCCGGTCCTGCGCGCGGTGATCGTGGTGGTCGGCGTGGTCGCCATCGTCCGGCTGCTGGCCGGGTAGGTCCGGTGGACGCCGCGGTGGCCGGGCCGACCCGGGTGGAGGTCGTGGACGACCCCCGGGTGGCCGACTACGTCGCTCTGACCGACGTCGCGTTGCGACGCCGGCTCGACGTCGAACGCGGGCTCTACCTGGCCGAGAGCGAGAAGGTGATCCGCCGGGCCCTCGCGGCCGGGCATCGGCCGCGTTCGCTGTTGCTCTCCGAACGCTGGCTCGAGCCGATGGCGGCCCTGGTGGCGGAGGTCCTGGACGGCGGAGCCCCCGTCCTCGTCGGCCCCCCGGCGCTGCTCGAGCAGATCACCGGCTTCCACGTGCATCGCGGGGCGATCGCCTCGATGCATCGACCGGCTCCGAGGCCGCCGGGGGAACTGCTCGCCGCAGCCCGTCGGGTGCTGGTGCTCGAGGACATCGTCGACCACACCAACGTCGGGGCGGTGTTCCGGTCGGCGGCCGGGATCGGCGCCGACGCGGTGCTGGTCAGCCCGCGGTGCGCCGACCCCCTCTACCGCAGGGCGGTGCGGGTCTCCATGGGCACCGTCTTCCAGGTGCCGTGGGCCCGTCTCGACCCCTGGCCGGACGGCCTCGACCTGCTGCGCGGGGCGGGCTTCACGGTGGCCGCACTGGCGCTGACCCCGCAGGCCCTGACACTGGACGACCTGGCCTCCCGGGCGCCGGCGCGGCTCGCCCTCGTGCTGGGCACCGAGGGCGACGGGCTGAGCCGGGCCGCCCTGGCCCAGGCCGACCTGGCGGTGCGGATCCCGATGGCCGCCGGAGTCGACTCGCTCAACGTGGCCGCGGCGTGCGCGGTCGCGCTGTGGGCCCTTCGTGCCCCGAACCGATCGGGCTAGTCGAACAGCTCCGAGAGTGGACGGCGCGGCGTGGGCGGGGCATCGACCAGTGCCCGGCCGACCCGCAGCAACACCTGGGGCATGCCCCAGATCCCGAGCACCTCGGCCACCTCGAGGCGCAGTTCGGGGATCTGCAGCGCCTGGTCGGTGAAGGTGGCCACCAGGCCCTTGGCGGTGGCGGCCAGCAGCATCCGTTCCAGGGCCACACCCGCGATCACCCAGTCGCGGCGGGAGTCCTCCCGCGTCGAGATGGTCAGCACCGTGCTGCGGGCCAGCTCCTCCTCGACCTCGCTGGCCTCCGGCGCCCCTCCGTGCCCGGCGTGGACGAGGGAGTCCACCGGGAACGGCGAGGTTCCCAGCGCCTGGCTGGGGATCCCGTCGTCCGCCCCCGTGCCCCGGCGCACCCAGCGTTCGATCTCGTTGCGCAGCTCGACGTCGGCGGCCTGCACCCGCACGGCGCGGCGCAGCAGGTGTGCGAGCCGGCGACGCGCGCTCGGGTCGGCCACGCTGAGCCGCCCGCCCTCGCCGACCACCGACTGGCGCAGGTCGAGCAGGTCCTCCTCGGCGACGGCGTGCGAGCGGTACACCCGCCGGTGGGTGTGCCGCTGCCGCACGGACTCGTTCAGCGCCAGATCGGCCGGGCCGGCCGGCCGGTGTCCGGTTGCGCGGACCAGGGCGATCAGCTCCGGCTGGGAGGGATCGGGCAGCAGGTCCGTCACGGTGGCGTAGCCGAGGGCCCGGAGGGCGACTCGGGCGTTCAGCACGGCGGCCCCGCAGGAGATGGTCCGGTCGCGGCCGTGCGGATCGATCACCGGGAGCGAACGGCCGAGGTCCTCCAGCACGGCGATGCCATCGGCCAGGCGGCGCAGGTGCCACGGCTGGCTGTTGTGGATCGAGGGCGCCCAGCGGGCCGCCTCACCGACGAGGTCGATCTCTGTGTCGGTCAGATGCACGGTGCTGGCGATCAGGTCGTGGCCGCCGTCGGTAGGTGCCGTCATGCTCACCCCCAGGTAGTCGTGACGGTCACGGTAAGCAGGCCCCGCCCCCGTCGCGGGGGTATTTCGTCCTGCTCCGGGCATCGGTGCAGGTCAGCGGGTCTCGGCCAGAACCTCACGCATCAGCGTGTCGACCTCCGCCAGGCCGATGAAGCGGCCCTGCTCGTCGGTGACCGACAGCAGGCCCAGGGTGCGCCGGTCGCTGCCCGAGGCCAGCACCCGCACGGCTGCCGAGCGCAGGTCCTGGGACGCCCGCAGCCGCAGCAGCCGGGAGGCGGCGACCCGCCGACCTGCCACGTCGACGAGCGCGAGGAGCCGTCCCTCGTCGTCCAGGTCGGCGACCCACTCCACCGGGGTGCCGTCCTCGGGCCAGGCCGTGGGCACCGGCCGGGCCAGCCGGCCGATGCGGGTGACGGTGACCGTCTCCTCCCAACTGGTCCGCAGCCAGGTGGCCACCTCGGGCGTGGGCGGCAGGAACGAGGGGCGGGCTCGGCCGAACAGCCAGCCCTGTGCCAGCCGGACCCCGACCTCCTGCATGTGCCGGGCGTCCTCCAGGCACTCGATCCCCTCGGCCTGGACCACGGCGCCGATCCCCTCGGCCATCGAGACCACCAACCGGACCAGGCGGTCGCGGACCGGGTCGTCGTGGGCCCCTTTGACCAGGCTGGCATCCAGTTTGACCAGGTCGGGGCGCAGGCGGGTCATCCGGTCCAGTTCGGCCCGCCCCGCCTCCACCACGTCGCAGGCGACCCGCAGGCCGGAGACCCGCAGTGCCGCGAGGGCGGCGCTGGGCACGGAGTCCGCGGCCGTGCCGTCCGGCCAGCCGAGCTCGACCACCAGCCCGGCCAGCTCGGGCTGCCCGCGCAGCACCGTCAGCACGGCGTCCTCGTCGAGGAAGGGGGCGGCGATGTTGACCGCGAGGAACTGCTCGGGACCGAGGGCAGCCCGGCCCTTGAGCGCATTGCCGAGCGAGGCGGCCTCCAGCTGCCCGGCCAGGCCGGTGCGGGCGGCTGCGGTGAACCAGGGCTGCGGTGAGCGGGCCGGCCAGTCCGCGAGCCGGGCCAGCGCCTCGTACCCGGCGCACTCACCGGTGCGCAGATCGACCACGGGTTGATAGACGCACCGCAGGGACTCGGGCCGGCGCAGCAGGCGGGCGACCTCGTCCTCCCAGTGCGGCTCCGACGACGGGTCCGCTCCGTCGGGACGGTCCTCGTCGAGGGGCCTGATCACCCGCACATTCAAGCGCGTCCGGGCGGACGGCACGGCCGAACCGTCAACACGCACGACAACCGAAGGTAATCAACCGAATACATGAGGTAACCTTTGGGTCCTGCGGCGTCCTCGGATCCTCCAGATCACCGAGCGGTGTCCGCGGGTTCCACGACCTTGGCGCGCAGATCTAGACCTGCGGGGGATAGCCGTGCGCGCCGCCGGATTCGGAGGGCTGGCCCGTGCTTCAGGGACGACGCAACCGTGGGCTCGGCCGGTTCCTGGGCAGGCCCCGCGGACGACCCACCGGGGCACCGGTGCGCCTGGACGAGGACACCCGGGCCGTGCTCGACGCCTGCTCGGATGCGGTGCTCGGGATCGACCGGGAGGGTGACTGCGTGGTCGCGAACGCGGCAGCCGTCGCGCTCTTCGGCTACCCCGACCCGCACCTGCTCGGGCTCGGTGCGCACCGGCTCGTCCCGGCGCTCGCGGACGCGGTGGCCGAGGTGGTCCGGCGCCGGCGGGTGGGGGAGTATCGCCCCGGCCCGATCGGTGCCGGCATCGAGACGATCGGACGGCGCCACGACGGCGCGTCCTTCCCGGCGCAGGTCTGGATCACCCCGGCCTACCCGGACGGCAGCCGGCTGACCCTGTTCGTCACGGTGCGCGACCTGAGCGCGGCGCGGGCCACGGCCGCCGCGCACCGGGCCCTGCTGGAGGACGTGACCGCGCTGAGGGACACGGTGTCGGCGATCGGGGTCGCCCTGCGTGACCGGGCCATCCTGCTCACCGACACCAACGGGCACGTCACGATGGCCAACCGCGCGGCGGAGAAGCTGCTCGGCTACCGCGCGGACGACATCGTGGGCAAGCCCACCACCGCGCTGTACGACCCGGAGGACATCGCCGCGGCCCGGGCGGAGCTGCGTACCCCGCCCGGAGCCGATCCGCTGCTGGAGCTGACCCGCGCCGGACTGCCGGGACCTCAGAACTGGACCCTGCTCAGCCGCGACGGTGATCGCCGTCCGGTCACGATGAGCATGACCGTGATCGGCGAGCGGGACGCTCCCTCGGGGTTCGTGGTGGCGGTGACGGCACGCCGCACCGAATGGGAGCCGTTGGTGTCCCAGCGATCCAGCGGCGACCGCCTGCTGCTCGACCTCGATGACGCCGAGACCCGCACGCTGCGCTGGCAGGTGGGCGGCTCGGGCCTCGGACGCAAGCGCTAGGCCCGGGTCAGCGCGGGCGCATCAGGGCGTCCCACACGCCGAGGTCGATCTCCTCGTCCTCGCCGGCCTCGCCCAGGTCCGCCTGGACCTGCGCGAGGGAGGGCAGTCCGTGCGGAGCGGTGTGCAGGAGATCGGAGTGCACCTCGGCCGCAGCCGCCGGCTCGGGTGCCGGCTCGGCGGCGGGTTCCTGCCGGGCGGCGGCGCGCGTGGCCTGGGCCCGCTCCATGAACGCCTGCTGGG
>JBAPWU010000301.1:0-3445 GCA_049283855.1 Kineosporiaceae bacterium | reverse complement strand
CCACGAGGTGGTCGGCGTACACCTGGCCCTGTCCCGCCGGCCCGCCACCGAGCGCCTCTCGGCCCGCGGCTGCTGCACCCTCGAGGACGCCGGCGACGCCCGGCGGGTCGCGGATGCCCTCGACATCCCGTTCTACGTCTGGGACCTCGCCGAGCGCTTCGAGCGCGACGTGGTCGAGGACTTCGTTGCCGAGTACGCCGCCGGGCGCACACCCAACCCCTGCCTGCGCTGCAACGAGAAGATCAAGTTCTCGGCGCTGCTGGACAAGGCCCTCGCCCTCGGCTTCGACGCGGTGTGCACCGGGCACTACGCACGCCTGGTCGAGGCGGGGGCGCTGGGGTCACCGCCCGGGCTGCACCGGGCCGTCGATGCCGCCAAGGACCAGTCCTACGTGCTGGCCGTGCTCACCCCCGACCAGCTCGCCCATGCCCTGTTCCCGCTCGGAGACAGCCTCAAGAGCGAGGTGCGCGCCGAGGCGGCGCGGCGGGGGCTGCGGGTGGCCACCAAGCCCGACTCGCACGACATCTGCTTCATCCCGGACGGCGACACCGCCGGCTTCCTCGCCGCCCGCCTCGGCAGCCGGCCCGGCCCGATCCTCGACGGTGACGGTCGCCGGGTCGGCTCCCACGACGGCGCCTTCGCGTTCACGGTCGGCCAGCGCCGCGGCCTGGCCCTGCCCGAACCGGCCGCCGACGGCCGGCGTCGCTACGTGCTCTCGATCGAGCCGGTCAGCCACACGGTGGTGATCGGGCCGGGCGAGGCGCTCGACGTGGAGCGGGTCGCGGGCGATCGGGCCGTCTGGTGTGGGCCGGCCCCGGTCGCCGGGGCCAGGCTCGGTGCCCAGGTGCGTGCGCACGGTGAGGAGGTGCCGTGCGTGGTGGAGACGATCCGGCCCGACGGGAGGGTCGTCGTCCGCCTCGACCGTCCGCTGCGGGCGGTGGCACCCGGGCAGGCGCTGGTGCTCTACGACGGCACCCGGGTGGTCGGATCGGCCACCATCGGGTCGGCGCGGAGCACGCAGGGGTAGAGGTCGAGCACCTCGACCGGTTCCATGCCCGGCCGCCCGGCCATCCGACATCGCCCCGAGGGTCGGCATCCGGGTGACTGTGAGATTTTGCTGATCCGTCAGCATTGTGGCGCGGGAGAGACTCACCTAGCATCCGAACAGTCCTCGGCCCGGGGCCTGTGTGCCTGCGGTCGAGCCTCCGCCCTCGACCCTGAGAGGAGACCCAGATGACCACAGAACGACTCCGGCGGTCGGCGCTGGCCCTCGGTGCCGCCCTGGCCACCGGCGCAGCCCTGATCGGCCCTGCTCAGGGCGCCGGCGCCGCCGTCCTGCCTCCGGTCAGCATCGACGCGGGCGCGGACACCACGGTGCTCGAGGGGAGCGCGGTGTCCCGCAGCGTGGTCATCGTCGACGGCGAGGACAACGGCGCACCCGGGTGGACCTACTCCGTCGACTACGGCGACGGCAGCGCGGCCGTCACGGGCGCGACGCTGACGCCCGGCGTCGCGCTGAACCACCTGTATGCCGACGGCCCCGCCCTTCGCACCGTGACGGTCAGCGTCACCGACGACCTCGGCGAGAGCGCCAGCGACAGCTTCCTGGTCTCGGTGTCCAATGTCTCGCCCACCCCCGTGCTCACCGGCAACGCCGCCACCACCGAGGGCGCGACCTACACCCTGAGCGTCAACGGCACCGACCCGGCAGGTGTCTTCGATCCGCTGAGCTACACACCGGACTGGGGTGACGGCACGTTCACCGCCCAGGTCTTCCGGCCCGTCGGGAACGCCTCGCACGTGTTCCTCGACGACGCGGACGGCGCGGTCAACGCCACGACCAGGACCATCACCGTGAGCATGATCGACGACGACGGCGGCTTCGCGGGGGGAACGTTCCCGGTCGTGGTGAACAACGTCCCACCGGTCATCGCCCTGTCCGGAGCTGCCAGCGTGCCCGTCGGCACCCCCTACGCGCTGACCCTCGGAGCCATCACCGACCCGGGTCGGGACACCGTCACCAGCCGGGTGATCCGCTGGGGCGACGGCGGCAGCGACACCGTGACCGCCGGTGGCACCGTCACCCACACCTACGCCACGAGCGGGAGCAGGACCGTCGCGGTCGACCTGACGGATGAGGACGGCACCTTCGTCGGCGGCACGCTGGCGGTCACGGCCACCCTCCTCGCCCCGACGGCACCGGCCGGCCTCACCGCCACGGCGCTGTCGAAGTCCTCGATCCGGCTCGACTGGACCAACACCTCGGCCACCCAGGCCTCGGTGGTTGTCGAGCGGTGCAAGGGCACCGGGTGCACCTCGTTCAGCCGGGTCGCCACCCTGTCCGGGACCGCGGCCACGTACACCAGCACCGGCCTGTCGTCGCGGACGACGTACACCTACCGGATCCGCTCCAGCAACACCGCGGGCAGCTCGCCCTACTCCGGCACCGCGTCGGCCCGCACCCTGTAGGGCGGGGCCGCTGCCCCTACGGTGGGGGCGTGTCCGCATCTGACGTCCCCGGCCGGGCCAGCGGCATCGGAAGCTGGCCCGGCACCGACGTGGTCGAGGCCGTGCGCACCACGTTCGGCGAGCTCGCCCACCCGCATGTGCCGTACCTGCCCGAGTTGCCGGGCCGGGGTCCGGGCGCCGACCTGATCGGGCGCGGCGCCACGCTCCTCGTCGACCTGCCGGTGGACCTGCAGCCCTCCGGCTGGCGACTGGTCGACCGCCCGGGCCGTGACCTGGCCCGGGCCCGGTCCTGGCTGCGTCAGGACCTGGACACCCTGGCCGAGGTCGCCGACGGCTACACCGGCCCGCTCAAGCTGGCGGCGTCCGGGCCGTGGACGCTCGCCGCCGAGCTGCTGCTGCCCCGGCTGGAGCGGGCCGTGGCCGATCCCGGTGCCTGCCGCGACCTGATCGCCTCGCTCGCCGAGGGGGTGAGCCGGCACGTGGCCGAGGTCCGCCGCCTGGTACCCGGCGCCCAGGTGGTGATCCAGCTCGACGAGCCGTCGCTGCCCTCGGTGCTGGCCGGCCGGCTGCCCACCTCGAGCGGCTTCGGCCGGCTCCGCCCGATCGACGAGAGCGTCGCCGTGCAGGGGATCGAGGCCGTGCTGGATGCGGCCGCGGAGGCCGGTGCGGTAGACCGCATCGTGCACTGCTGTGCGCCCGAGGTGCCGGTGGCGGCGCTGGTCCGCGCCGGCGTCACCGGGATCTCGGTCGACACCTCGCTGCTCGGCCGCACCGGCTGGGAGGCGCTCGCTCCGGCGATCGAGGACGGTCTGGCGCTGTGGGCCGGCGTGGTCGCGACCACGGGGGAGCTGCCCCCGCTCGCGGCCACGGTCGAGGAGGTCTGGACCCGCTGGCGCAAGCTCGGCCTGAGCGCGGTCCTGCTGGGCTCGGTGGTGCTCACCCCCACCTGCGGGCTGGCCGGTGACGCCGCCACGCC
>JBAPWU010000300.1:0-10202 GCA_049283855.1 Kineosporiaceae bacterium | reverse complement strand
ATCCCGGTCACCAAGGCCGACGTGCCCGACAGCGTGGGCCAACACGAGCGGTCTGCGCAGATCCGCCGAACGCTGAGTCGATAGGAGCGTCGAGATCTGCCCCTGCTTTGAGACGGCATTGAACTGTCGGGAGTACAGCACGGAAGTACAGCAACGAGCCCGCTGTTCAGCCTCGCTTGTGGGTGCTTATCGTGGCGTCGTCGTGTTCAAAGGCGCTCAGCGCGGGTCGTGCCGATTGTTTGCAAGCAGGGGGTTACGGGTTCGAGTCCCGTCGCCTCCACCCAGAAAGCCCAGGTCAGAGGCGGACCGGAGCGGGGTCCCACTCGGCCAGCATCGCGCCGACCCGTTCCAGGAACGCCTGCCGCAGGCCGGCCAGGGCCATGATCGCGGGGGCCGTCAGGTGATCCCGGTTGAGCCGGAGCGTGGCCTGTCGGCGGTGGTCAGCGGTGGTCAGCGGTGCGATCTGACCACGCGAACTGGCGTCGCCGGTCCCGTCCCGTTGGAGTTCCGAGCAGCCAGCGCGAACGGGTACTGCTTCCCCGCGGCGGGGCACGAGTAGGTGTAGGTCCCCGTTGAGCGGGGGTTCGCGCGGCTGCACCTACCGGACTCGACGTACTCCGTCACCGGCGACCCGTACCCGACCGCGCCGCGAATCGTGACCCGGATCGTCCGCTTCGGCCCGGTACCCGTCACGACGGAGCCGCTTGGAGGACCGGGTCGCGACAGTGCGGCGGTATAGCCGGTCGCGTACGTGGCCGCGCTGGTCCCGAAGACGTTCGTCAGCGTGACCGCGAGCTTGTACCGCGACCCGCGCGGGGCGACGACACACGCCGCCCTGAGGAGTGCTCCCGGCCTGCGTGCCGGTACCGCGGTCCTGCAGCCTCCCGGTGAGCCACCCATCAGGGTCTCCCGGATCAGTGCGCCGCCGCCGTTGGATCTGACGTCGGAGACGGTCGCGTCCAGGTACGCGTACCCAGGCACCGGATGGACGGTCAGGCTGGAGGCGTTCGTGAGGGTGAACGCCGGTGTGCCGACGACGTTGCTGGGTCTGGACCGTGCACCGACCCCGTCCGCAGTGACCGCAGCGACCGTGAACCGGTAGGCCGAGTCCGTGGAGTCGAGGCCATGGACAGTGAAGGACGTCGGAGCCCCGACGGTGCCCGCGCAGTCGTCCGTGGTCCCGGTCCAACAGACCCTGTACCGGGTGGGGGCGGGACCGGTGTCCGGTCGCTGCCAGGTCAACGCGACCGTGCCTGGCCCGACCGGGGCCGCGATCACGGAGGGCGGTGGCGGCGTCCCGGCGCCGAGGGCCTGCCACCCGGCGAGGTCCTCGATGATGATCCCGCCGAACGACCGGTTGCCGGCGAGATGGGACACGAGAGTGGCCGCGTCCGTCTCCAGCGCTTCGCTGCCCTGCCCGTAGTACGTCTCCTCGGGGCTGCTGGGGCGGGGGTTGGTCTCCATCCCGATCCGGACCGTCTTGCCGGTCTGGTTCCCGTAGGACAGCTCCTGGGCAACGAGGCCTTCCACAGTTGCGGTGTCGTTGTTGTACGCCATGACTGCGACCGAATCGGCGGCGTCCATGACCGCCTCGAGGAAGTTCTTGCCGCTGTCGAGCGCGTAGTAGTTGAACCAGGTGCCGGTCGAGATCTCGACCGTCCTTGCAGGGCCGACGGCAGCCTTCAGGTCCGCGACCATCTGCACGTACGACCGCATGGTGTCTTGGCGGAGCGCGGCGTCCTTGGCCGTCGCCGGGGAGCCGTCGGGCGCGGAGGCTCCCCAGATCGTCTCATTCGTCCACGGTTCGACGTCCAGCAGGACGCCGTCATACACCCCGGTCGCCATGCGCCGCGCGGCCCAGGCGGCGGCTTTGCCGTTCGCTGCGATCGCCCAGTCCGTCGTGTTCCCCGCGAGCGCGTTCATGGTCTTCCCGGCCGCGTGGAGCCTGCTGCTCAGGGTCTGCAGGTCACCCAGTTCGGCAGCGGACGGGCCGTTGCCAGAGGCCGAGCCATCGCAGAGGTTGACGACGGAGACGTTCTTCTCGACGGCCCACGTGAACACGTCGTGGAGATCGGTGCTGGCGTCCCAGGCCCACACGGATCGGGTGGCCGCCGGTGCGGCGGACACCGTCGAGGTGCCGAGGACGGCCACGACCGGGAGGAGGCAGAGCGCAGCGACGACGGCCGCCGCGACCCGTCGGGAACGGGCCCGTGCTGCTGGGCGGCCCAGCCGGTGGGTCATCTCACGTCAACCCCGATGCTGCTCGTGCGTCCGATCTGTGCCCTCTGGCGGAGGTCGTGCCGGACGTTGATCCTCTCCGGGCCTGTCGGCCGCCGCGGCCGATCCATGAGCCCAGATCGGTCGTCAGTTGCGGCTCCCGCGAGGCGCTACGCACGTGGGCGCGGCCATCCGTGGACACGACGCGGAGCAGGGAGCACGCTGGGCTGTTGTGTCCGAAGATCGGATGTACTGATCGTGCCCGATCTTCAACTGTGGGTAACGGTTGCCGCTGTGGTCTTGAGAACTTCATCCGGCGTGGGTGGCTGCGATGCAAGTTCCTTAGGGTCATCCACGCGGAACTTGCGTGAACCGGGCTTTCGAAGCACATGCAGCGACAGTCCGAGCTGGAGTAGGCAGCGCGAAGAACTGAACGGCCCTGTGAAGTTCTGGTCCATCAGTGACTCAGGAACCTCCTGAAATCATGAAGTTCTCACCTGGGTCGCGCAGGTACACGGTGCTCGAACAGCACTGCCTGCCCCGTGGGTAGTCAGTCCCCGTCGTGCTGGCCCGCCTCTCGAGGTGCCCCGAGATTCGCCTGCATCGACCGGAGTTCATCGACGACGATCTCGGCGAGCAGGTCCGGGTCGGGGACGAGGCCGGCGTCCGTGGCGAACCCCACGGTGATCGCTCCGTTGTAGCTGAAGATGGTGGCCGTCATCGGGTTGTCGCCGGAGCACGGGGCGAAGCCCACCGCCTGGATCACCGGTGCGCCCGCGAAGGTCATCGGGCCCTTCGGCCCCGGAACATTCGTGAGTACCCCGACGGCCTTGTTCGCGAAGAAGTTCGTGAGGAAGTACGCCAGCTGCCCAGGTGAGACGGACACCAGGCGTTGCAGCCCGAACGTGAGCACCGCCTCGTCGGAATGCTTGATCCGATCCATCCGATGATGCATCTCCTGCAGCCTGGTCGCCTGGTCGGCGCTGCCCAGCGGCATCGGCAGCCACACCAGTGCGAAGTAGTTCCCCAGGTCGGGAGGGAGGTTGTCCTCGAAGGGCTTGAGGTTGACCGGCACCATCCAGAGGACCTCGTCGGCCTCCGCGCCGTGCTGGGCGAGATAGCGATGCAGCCCACCGGCGATGGCGGCCAGCATGACGTCGTTCACTGTTGTGCCCTGAGCACGCCCGACCGCCTTGATGTCCTCCAGCGGCAACGGACGCGACCATGCCATAGCCTTGGCGGAGCCGGGTTTCCCGGTCCAGACGGTCCGTGGGCTCCCCGCGAAGACCAGCTTGGTCACTGAGGACACGTCGTTCGCGGCGCGATTGTCATGCACGCCGAGCACCTCCAGCGCGTCCAGGAACCGGTCCGGATGCCGCACCACCTCGACACCGTCCTCCGCGCCGTGCACACCCACTCGGGCCAGGCCCAGAGCAGCAGTGACCGTCCGAGCGGGGACGCCGGCCAGCGCACCGGGGATGGCGGCCAACGCGTCGGGCAGGACGCCCAGAACACTGCGGACGACGTCCACAGCACCGGGGACGGCGGCCAACGCGTCGGGGACGGAGGCCAACGAGCCCCGCGGATGGGCGATTGCCGCCCCGACCGCGCTCGCGGCTGCGCCCAGACTCTCGACGCCCTCTTCGACCGCGGCGCCCACCGTGGAGGAGACCCCCTTCGCAACTGCCCCGGCCTCGGCGGCCGCCCCGGTCACGGTTCCCATCAGCGCGCCCAGAGTCGTCCCCGCCGCCTCTCGAGGACTCTCCGCGGCCGCCGAGCGCGCCGAGGGCGCCGAGGTGGCGCCGCGCACGGCCCCCTTGCGGGACACGACAGCCGACACGCCGGCGTTCTGGTCCTCGCCCAGCAGGCTGAGCATGACCTGAGTGAGCCGGATGCCGTCGGCGATGGCGTGGTGGAAGCGGGTCACGATGGCTGCACCCTCGGTGCCGTCATCGAGCAGGATCGGTGCGACGAGGAAGCCCCTCCACAGGGGACGCTTCCTGTCCAGGGGCACGGCCCGTTGCTTGGCGACGAACCGCTGCAGCGCGCCCACGTCGCGCGGCTCGGGAAGCGGGACCTGCGTGATATGCCGGTCAAGGGTGAACCCAGGGTCCTCCCGCCAGGCCCATCCCGCACCCCGCCTCACCGCGCGCCGGCTGAGCACCGGGAACCGATCCACCGCTACCTGGAACACCGCGCGGACGGCCTCCAGATCCGGGATGCCGGCCAGCAGCATCGCGCCGTCGACGACCATGAGATTGTTGGGACGATCCATCGTCAACCAGAGTGAGTCCTGAACGCTCATAGGCGTCATGCCATCCATGCATACCTCCCGGGCCGCTCCCCATTGTTGGCCCGACACAGCCCAGCCGACCAGAGCGCAACGCTCCTGACGTGCGTCAGCGTCACTCCCCTGGCGGTGTCTGGCGGCCATCCTGGTTCTCGAGGATCCGGTTCCCTGCGCTCAACGTCCCTTGCCACGGCGTAACGCGCCATGAGACAACACCTCAAGGGCTCGGGTGCAGACTGGCCGGGCACTGCGTTGCTCCTGGGCGATGTCACCTGGTGCGAGAGGATCTCCCTGCCATGGCTGATGCGTCCGCGACCTCCCCCCAGCACCCACCGGCCGGCAGACCACAGCGGCAGCGACGGCGGCGCACCGGACCGACCGGCGCGACCACCCCTCGGCCGCGAGACCCCACCGATCCGCCGGTGTCCCGCTGGGTCGATCTGGACGGCCCGGTCCACTACGTGGACTACGGCGGCCCTCGGGGCGGTCCCGTGCTGGTGCTCGTGCACGGCCTGGGCGGCTCGCTCCTCAACTGGGCCGCGGTTGCACCGGCGCTCGCGCGGACCGGCCGGGTGCTGGCCCTGGACCTCGCCGGGTTCGGTCGGACCAAGGGGGGTGGCCGGTCGACATCGGTCCAGGCCAATCAGCGGCTCCTGCACCGGTTCCTGACCGAGGTGTCCGGAGGCCCGGCCATCCTCGTGGGCAACTCCATGGGCGGGCTGATCACGGTGCTGCAGGCCAACGAGCATCCGGAGACGGTGGCCGCCGCCGTCCTGATCGACCCCGCGCTGCCGGTGGGTCCTCGGGCTCGACCCGACCCACTCGTGGGGATGGCCTTCACCGCCTACGCCCTGCCGGCTGTCGGCCGGGCCGTGCTGCACGGGACCCGCCGGATCGGGTCGGCCGACGTCACTGCGCGCGCCCTGCTCCGGCTGTGCTGCGTCGATGCGGCTCGGGTGCCCGAGCACGTCGTGGCCCAGCACCTCGACCTGGCCCGGGAGCGACACGGGGACCCCGACACGGACTCCGAGCTGCTCGTCGCTGCCCGGTCGCTGATGTGGGTGCTGGCCCGCAGGGGGCGCCATGCCGAGCTGCTGCGCAACATCACGGTCCCCGTGCTGCTGCTGCACGGGGACAAGGATCGGCTGGTGCCGATCGCGGCGGCCCGCGCAGCCGCGGCCGCCAACCAGCACTGGCGGTTCGCCGTCGCCCACGGCGTCGGGCACGTGCCCCAACTGGAGGTCCCCGACTGGACCCTGGACCAGATCCTCCACTGGCTGGCGACCGACGCGGCGGCAGCGGCCGGCCTGGCCGGCGAGGCGAGCACGGGATGATCCGAGAGCCGGCGACGGGTCCGGCGACGAGGCGATGAGGTCCCTGCGATGCAGCAGCTGACCGGGCTGGACGCCGCCTTCCTGGCCATGGAGTCGAAGGAGGTCTGCGGCCATGTCGGCAGTGTCTGCCTGGTCGACCCCTCGACTGCACCGCAGCCGCTCACCCGGCAGCGCCTGGCCGATCACATCGGGTCGCGGCTGCACCTCGTGCCTCTCTTCCACCGGCGGCTGCTCACGGTCCCGTTCGGGCTCGACCAGCCGTACTGGATCGAGGACGAGGCCCCGGACCTCGACTACCACGTCCGCGAGGTGAGCCTGCCGGCGCCCGGTGACGACCACCAGCTGGCCCTGCAGATCGCCCGGCTGCATGCCCGTCCGCTCGAGCGGTCCCGCCCGTTGTGGGAGGTCTATCTGGTCACCGGGCTGACCGACGGTCGCGCGGCGATCTACTCGAAGATCCACCACGCGGCCATCGACGGGGTGGCTGGAGACGACGTGCTGGCCGCCGTGGTGGACCCCTCCCCCCGCGGACGCCGGCCCGGGCCGGTGCCCGCGCGCACCCACGAGCGTCCTCCCGGCGCGGTCTCCCTGCTCGCCCGCAGCGGCTGGTCCCTGCTCGCACAACCCGCCCGCGTCGTCCGGCTCGGTGCCGGCCTGATCCGGTCGACGCCGGGGCTCGCAGGTGTCGCCGCGGACCGCATTCCGAGTGTCGAGCGCCTGCGCCACCACGACCTCCTTCTGCCGCACGCCGGGCTGCGCGCGCCCCACACCCCGTTCAACGCACCGATCACGTCGCAGCGGACCTGGGCCTTCGCGGACCTGCCACTGGCGCAGGTGAAACGGGTCAAGGACGCCGCGGGCGTGACGGTCAACGACGTCGTCATGGCTCTGTGCGCCGGGGCGCTGCGGCGGTGGCTGACGGCACACAACGCGTTGCCGAGCCACCCGCTGGTCGCGGCGGTGCCCGTCTCGATCCGCAGCGAGAACGACGACGGCTCGTTCGGCAACCGGCTGTCGGCCATGCTCGCGGCCCTGCCCACCGACGTCGCCGATCCCGCGGACCGCCTGGCCACCGCTGCGGCGGCGATGCAGGCCGCCAAGTCGGAGCACGCAACGATACCGCCGACGCTCCTCAGCGACGCGACCGGGTTCGCCCTGCCCGTGCTGGCCAACCCGGCGTGGAAGGTGGCGGCCAGGCTCCGGCTGATGGAACGGGCCAACCCGTTCAACCTGTTCATCTCCAACGTTCCCGGCCCCCGGGTTCCGCTGTACTACGCCGGTGCCCTGCTTCTGGGCTACTTCCCGATCTCAGCGATAGCGCACGGCCAGGGTCTGAACATCACCGTGATGAGCTACCGCGACCGGCTCTGTTTCGGGATGCTCGCCTGCCGCTCACTCGTGCCGGACCTCGAGCAGGTCGCTGCCTGGGTCGGGGAGGAGCTCCAGCTCCTGCTCCCCGATGAACCCGGCAAGAGCACGACGCACTGACTCAGCCGGCCGGTGGGATCAGGCCCTTGACCCGGGCGCGGTGGATCTGACCGCGGACGGTGTTGAGGCTGACGTCCTGGCCCTCCTCGACCAGCGCCGTGTGGACGTGGACCGAGGGGCGTCTGGCGCTGTCCCCACCTGCGGCGACGGCATGGTTGAACAGGTCGGCCACCCGCTCCAGTTGCGAGCTGGCGGGCCGGCCGCCGGTGGGCCGCGGCCGGCTCGGCGCGGTCAGGGACTCGAAGGTGCGGGCAGCAGCCTCGCGGGCGGCCCTGTCCAGCGACCGGGACCTCGACGACGTGGCCAGCAGCGCGGCCAGTTTCGCCCGGGCGGCCTCGGCGATCTCTCCGGCCCGCAACGACCGCAGCGCCGGGTGGTTGACCTCGACCAGGCCGCTCCCGACCGGTCGCGCCGTCCCGTCCGCGTCCAGGTGGAAGCTCCGCACGTCCAGGCCGACCAGGCGGGTGCGCCCGTCGACCCTGGCCAGGTGGCAGGTCACCACGAACGGACCCTCCTCCCCCGGCCAGGACAGTTCCACGGGGGTGCCGTCGGGGGCGGGCGTGAGCCACTCGACCTCCTGGACGGGGGTGGCCGGGCGACGGGGGCGGCTGCTCATGCGCCGAGCCTAGCGCGATCACAGTAGGGACCGTCAAGACCGAACGAGAGCTAGCCGCCGACGTCCTCGGCGGATCCCGCGGGCACGGTGGCCCACACGGCCCACGCCGTCGCCCGGGTCGTGAACGCGTTCTCGGGAAGCATCGCTCGGCACCGTTCCCGCAGGTCCTCGCGGGCCGTGTCGTTCAGGGCCGCGACGTAGGTTCCCGCCGGTCCGACGCCGAGGGTGAACGGATGCCACCACGTGTCGAACGAGGCGTGCTCCAGCTCGAGGGTCAGTGCGGTGGAGGCCGAAAGGGTCAGCCCCGCCTGCGCGAACAGAGCCGACAGATGCCCTTCACGGACTCCCGGCAGGTGCGACTCGTCGGGCGCCTGGGGGTCGATCGACCGCACGGCCGACCAGAACACCGCGAGCGGGCCGGCGCCGCCGGCGTGGTCCCAGACGTTCGCTCCGACCACCCCGCCGGGCCGCGTCACTCGCGCCATCTCCCCGATCCCGCGGACCGGATCCTTCATGAAGTGCACGACGAGCTGAGCGAGGACGAGGTCGAAGCGCGCGGTCTCGAACGGCAGGCTCTCCGCGTGGGCGGTCCGCACGTCGATCGTGGGGAAGCGCTCGTGCATGACCTCGACGAACGACGGCGACGGATCGACCGCGCACACCTGCTCCGGGCCGAGGCGCTCGACCAGGACGTGGGTGAGGGCGCCGGTCCCGCACCCGACGTCCAGGGCCGACTGACCGGTGGACACCCCGACGGCGTCGGCGAACAGCGTCGCCAGCGGGACGGAGAACCTGCCCATGAAGGACGCGTAGGCGTCGGCACTCACATCGAAGGACATGCCTCCATGGTGCCGCCGTCGGTGGCCCACCGCCTTGCCATGATGTCCCGATGAGCGAGCACCCCCCGGCCGTGAGCCCGGACGACGTCGAGCGGGCGGCGGAGCGGATCGAGCCCTACGTCCGGCGCACCCCGGTGCTGGAGTACGAGGGAGCGGTGCTCAAGCTGGAGCTGCTCCAGCACACCGGCTCGTTCAAGCCTCGCGGTGCCTTCAACCGGGTGCTGTCCGAGCCGTCCTTGCCTCCGGCGGGGGTGATCGCGGCGAGCGGGGGCAACCACGGTGCGGCGATCTCGTTCGTCGGCTCGCGCCTGGGCCTGCCGGTCGAGGTGTTCATGCCGTCGACGTCCCCGGCGATCAAGCGGAGCGCCATCGAGCGGTACGGCGCGGTGGTCAGCGTCGTCGAGGGGTTCTACGACGACGCGCAGGTCGCCGCCGACGAGCGGCAGAGGGTGACCGGGGCGCTGATGGTCCACCCGTTCGACCACCCGGCCACGGTCGCCGGGCAGGGCACGATGGGGCGTGAACTGCAGGGCCAGCTCGACGGGTTCGACACACTCGTGGTGGCGTGCGGGGGCGGCGGCTTCATCGCCGGCCAGGCCGCCTGGTTCGAGGATCGGGTGCGCCTGGTGAGCGTGGAGCCCGAGGCGTCCCAGTGCCTGCGGGCGGCGCGGCAGGCCGGTGCACCGGTCGACGTCCCCGTCGGTGGCGTCGCGGCCGACTCGCTCGGTGCGCGGCGGCTCGGCGCGGTTCCGTGGTCGGTCGTGCGGCACTACGTGGACGACGCGGTCGTGGTCGGCGACGAGGACATCCGGGCCGCGCAGCGGGCGCTGTGGACCGACCTGCGCCTGCTCGTCGAGCCGGGCGGGGCCGCCGCGTTCGCCGCGCTGGCGACCGGCGCCTACCGGCCCGAGCCGGGGGAACGCGTCGTGGTGGTCGTGTGCGGCAGCAACTGCGACCCGGCCACGGTGATCACGTGAGTGGGGCCGGCGCTCCTCCTGGACTCCGTCCCGCGCTGAAGGAGGCCCTGGGCGCCGAGGTCGCGGCCGCGTTCGGGCTGGGGGGTGACGCCGTCCTGGTCGGCCCGGTCGCGAGCGGGCGGATGGGGCACGTGTGGTGCCTCGACACCGTCCGGGGCCGGCATGCGGTCAAGGAGTCCTTCGACGGGTGGGCACCGGCGGACGTCGAGCAGGATGCGGTCTACCAGGAGACGGTGCGGGCTCACGGCGTCCCGATGCCGGCCGTCGTGCGCAGCGTGCGCGGCGACGTGCTCGCGACCGTGGGCGGAGCTCAGGTGCGGGTGTACGAGTGGGTCGGTGTGCTCGGGCCCACGCGCTCCCTCGATCCGGCGGCGGTCGGGCGTACGGTCGCCGCGATCCACTCCGTGCACGTGCCGGCCTCGCTCCCGGTCGACCCGTGGT
>JBAPWU010000299.1:0-2049 GCA_049283855.1 Kineosporiaceae bacterium | reverse complement strand
GGCCGGGGTGCTCGAGCTCGAGGCCGAGGCGATCGACGAGGTGCCCGCGCCGGCGGTGCGGCTGGTCCTGGTGCAGGCCCTGGCCAAAGGCGGACGCGACGAGCTGGCGGTGGAGACCGCCACCGAGCTCGGCGTCGACGAGGTGGTGCCCTGGCAGGCCGAACGCAGCGTCGTGGTCTGGACCGGCGACCGCGGACGCCGCGCGCACGGCAAGTGGCTGGCCACCGTGCGGGCCGCGGCCAAGCAGTCCCGGCGGGCCCGGCTGCCCGACGTCGCCGAGGCGCTGACCACCGCGGAGCTGGCCCGGCGGGTGCGCGAGTGCACAGTGGCGGGCGGCCTGGTCCTGGCGCTGGATGGCGACGCCCCGACCACGCTCGCCGGCCTGCGACTGCCGGCACGGGCGACCGAGGTGCTGGTGGTGGTCGGCCCCGAGGGCGGGATCGCGCCGTCCGAGCTGGCCGGACTCATCGCGGCGGGCGCGGTGGCGGTGCGGCTCGGCCCGCACGTGCTGCGCACCTCCTCGGCCGGGGCGGCCGCGCTCGCCGTGCTGTCGGTGCGGATCGGGCGCTGGGGCTAGGGCCCGTCCGGTGGATCATGGGAGCGACCACAAGAAGATGTGCTGACCGGCAGGAAGCCCAAGGGCGTCAGGCGGCGAGCATTCCCAGCAGCGGCAGCGCGATGAGGACCACCACGAGGACCGAACTGGCGGCGAGCGCCCCCCAGCCGATCGGCCCAGCGTGATCGCGCACTGCGCGAACGCCATACAGGACCCCGACGAGCAGCGGGGATGCGAGGACGGCGAGCACGACCAACGCGGCCACCCACCCCTTGGCCCCTGCAGTCACCAGCAGCTCGCCCTCGGGTACGTCGAGCCGCGCCATGGCGGCGTAGCCGAGAACTGTTGCAGCGACTGTGCTGAGGACCACGGCTGGCAGCATCCACCACGACAGGATTGCCTCTCGTCGCCCACGCTTCGCCGTGGGAGGGGTGCTGGCAGGGGCAGTAGGAACAGACATTCTGGCCACCCCCAATCATCGTTCTCAACGGCTGCACTCCACCGGATCCGGACTACTTCCAGCACACTTCGTTGACGCGGACCTCGCTACGGTCCAAGGGCATGAGTGGAACGGGGCGGCGGGCAAGCCGCTCAGCCCGGCGTCGATCAGCCGATCGCCTGCACCGCCTTGGTGTCGGTCCAGGAGCCGATGCTCACCTCGACGATGTACGAGCCCGGCTGGGTCAGGGGGACCTCGACCCGCCACTCGGCCCGGCCTCCCGCGGACGTCGGCGTGCCGTCGGAGACCGGGGTGGCCAGGCCCGAGGCGACCTCGGCCTCCTGATCGCCGTCGGTGCGGCGCAGGGTCCAGCGCACGGGGGTGCCGTTGGCGGCGTCACCGGTCACGATGGCGGTGCCCACCCGGAGCGCCTGACCGTCGACCAGGGAGCTGATCCAGACCGGGGCCCGCGGATCGCCATCGGCCAGCGACCGGGAGAAGGCACTCTGCAGTGGCAGTGTGCCGAGCAGCCGGGCGTCGGCCACCGGGCTGCTGATCTGCACCGGTGACATCTGCTGGGTGGTCGCGGTCGCCGTCCAGACGAGCTGCTGGACGGCGAGACGGGCCAGGGAGGGGTCCTTGGTGGCGGTCCCGAGCAGGCCGGGCGCCAGGGTGACCGTGATCGCGGACCCGCTCTGCTCCGCCGTCACCGCCTCGGCCAGGGCCGCGGGCAGCGCGGCGGTGAGGTGCTCGTACCGCCACACGCTGGTGTAGTCGGCGTCGGTGGCCCGGCCGGACACGGCCAGGCGCAGGGCAGCGTCGAGCCGTTGACCCGGGTCGGTGAGCACGGTCGGCTCGAACTCGCGGACCAGGGCCCAGCGCTCCTGCTGCCGGGCGACGAAGTAGATCGGCAACGGCGGGACGATCGCCACGGTGGGGTTGCTCCGGCCGACCTGCGCGGGCGCGGCGGAGTCGGCGCCGCCGCGCAGCAACGAGGGGGTGATCACCGCGAAGGCCAGGACGGCGGCGGCCGCGGCCAGGGGCAGCCACAGCC
>JBAPWU010000298.1:0-2945 GCA_049283855.1 Kineosporiaceae bacterium | reverse complement strand
CACCAGGCCGGCAGCACCCGCCGCGAGCACCAGCAGGCCCACCAGAGCGGGCCGGGCGCCGCGCTCGGACCGACCCTGCGTGCTCACACCCGCGAGCATGCCATGCGGGCGGCCCACCGATCGTGATGTCTGCCACGCCCCGAATTGACCCTGCCCGATCTCCGGCATCGCGCTGACCTGCGACGACACCGGCTGTTCGACGACACGACACGCGCGGGCACTGTGCCTGGGACCTCTGTCCGGGGGATTCTGCGAAAGCGAGCACGTAGGGTCGTTCCAGCCCGCTGGCGCGAGCTGGTACGGCGCTACGGCCGTGGGCTGAATCGTCGTCGCCCGGGGAAGTCCCGAGGCGTTTTCAGATCGGGTCCGAGCGCAATAGAGAGGGCAGCCACCGTGACCACCACCGACTCCACCGGTACGACCGCTCCCACCCAGCATGAGGCCTTGAAGGCCTGGGTCGACGAGATCGCCGCACTGACCAAGCCCGACGCCATCTATTGGTGTGACGGCTCGGACGCCGAGAACGAGGCCATGATGGCCACCCTGGTCGCGGGTGGCACGTTCACCAAGCTCGACAAGAAGCCGAACAGCTACTGGTGCGCCTCCGACCCCAGTGACGTCGCCCGGGTCGAGGACCGCACCTACATCTGCTCGACCGACAAAGAGGACGCCGGACCCACCAACCACTGGATGGCCCCGGACGAGATGCGGGCCACCCTGAACCCGCTGTTCGACGGGTCGATGCGCGGGCGCACGATGTACGTGATCCCGTTCGTGATGGGCCGCCTGAACGCCGAGCGACCGTTCTTCGGCGTCGAGCTCACCGACAGCCCCTACGTCGTGGTCTCGATGCGGATCATGACCACGATGGGCGCCGACGTCCTGGCCGGCATGGGCTCCGACGCCGGGTTCGTCAAGTGCGTGCACACCGTGGGCGCCCCGCTCGAGCCCGGTCAGGCCGACGTGCCGTGGCCCTGCAACGACACGAAGTACATCACCCACTACCCGGAGTCCCGCGAGATCTGGTCCTACGGCTCCGGTTACGGCGGCAACGCCCTGCTCGGCAAGAAGTGCTACGCCCTGCGGATCGCCAGCGTGATGGCGCGCGACGAGGGCTGGATGGCCGAGCACATGCTGATCCTCAAGCTGACCAGCCCGGAAAAGAAGGCGTACTACATCGCGGCCGCCTTCCCGAGCGCCTGCGGCAAGACCAACATGGCGATGATCGAGCCGACCGTGCCCGGGTGGACCGCCGAGATGGTCGGGGACGACATCTCCTGGATGCACTTCGGCCCCGACGGCCGGCTGTACGCCCAGAACCCCGAAGCAGGCCTGTTCGGCGTCGCACCCGGCACCGGCTGGGACACCAACGCCAACGCCATGCGCGCGGTCGAGGCCGGCGGCTCCATCTTCACCAACGTCGCCTACACCGACGACGGTGACGTGTGGTGGGAGGGCATGACCTCCACCCCGCCGGCACACCTGACCGACTGGAAGCAGAACGAGTGGACGCCGGACTCGGGCGTGCTGAGCAGCCACCCGAACAGCCGGTTCTGCACCCCGATCGCCAACTGCACCATCCTGGCTCCGGAGTACTACGACCCGCAGGGCGTGCCGATCTCGGCGATCCTGTTCGGCGGCCGTCGTCGCGCCGTCGTCCCGTTGGTCACCGAGGCCCGCGACTGGGCGCACGGGGTGTTCATCGCCGCCACCACCAGCAGCGAGACCACCGCGGCCGCGGCCGGTGCGGTCGGCGTCGTCCGGCGTGACCCGATGGCCATGCTGCCGTTCATCGGCTACCACGCCGGCGACTACTTCAAGCACTGGCTGAACATCGGCAAGTCGGCCGACGCCGACAAGCTGCCGCGGATCTTCTTCGTCAACTGGTTCCGCAAGAGCGAGGACGGCCGCTTCCTGTGGCCCGGGTTCGGCGAGAACAGCCGGGTGCTCGAGTGGATCATCGGCCGGATCGAGGGCACGAAGGACGCCACCGAGACCCCGATCGGCCTGGTCCCCTCGCCGGGTGCGCTGAACCTCGACGGGCTGGACATCTCCGCCGAGGACGTGGCCGAGGTCACGGGCGTGGACGTCGAGGCCTGGCGGGGTGAGGTTCCGCTGATCGACGAGTGGTTCGCGAAGATCGGTCCGAAGACGCCGTCCACCCTGCTCGACGAGTTGGACGCACTGAAGACCCGGCTCGGCATGCAGTAACTACTGCCCCACCTGTGCGGGTGGCCGGTCTCCGTGGTGGGTGGCCGGCCACTCGCCTTTTGTCCCCCGGCTCCCACCCGAACGGCGGCGGGCCCCCGGTCGGAGAACCGGGGGCCCGTGTCCTGGGGCGGAGGCGGCGGGATTTGAACCCGCGATGGGGTTTTAGCCCCAAACCCGCTTAGCAGGCGGGCGCCATAGACCGGACTAGGCGACGCCTCCCCGTGACCGAGCCAGGTTAGCGGTCCCGGAGGACGGCGGGCAAAGCGGTAGGCCATACTGCCCGATGGCCGGTGTGACCTGCCCGGCCGATGTTTATCCCCGGGCCCCTCCACCACCCTCAGTCACCGCTGCCGAGTCGCTCCCGGGCCGGTCGCGAGGCGTTGCGGCGGTCCGTGCCGGAGTCCGCCACGGCCACGCTGACCTGGGGCGACGGCTGTCACGGAGCGCTCCGGGAGCACCCTGCTCTGACACCCGAGGGTGTCAGAGCAGCCCTCGACAGCCTGCACGTATGCGACGATGATGCAAGCTCAGGCGTGCGGCAGGACCGGGCAGCACTCCCTCGTGAGCCCACCACCATCCGACCGGTCCCCTGTTGAGATGCTCCTTCCTCGGAGGTACCCGCAGTGACCCAGGTCGCGCCGCACTCCGGTCGGCATTCCTGGAGGGGGCCGGAGCGTCGTTCCCTGGATCCGATGGCGGTCGACCCGCGCCAGGGGCTGACCGCCGGTGAGCGT
>JBAPWU010000297.1:0-2719 GCA_049283855.1 Kineosporiaceae bacterium | reverse complement strand
ACCCGAACACCCTGGCCCGGCTCGACCCCACCAAACTCGTGCTGCTGCTGGCGGGCACCGGTGCGCACGGCCACGACGTCGAGACCGACCTGGTCGCCGACGGCCTGCCGGTGGAGATGGCCGACCGGGACACGGTGGTGGCCATGGTCACCCTGGCCGACGACGAGGGCTCGGTGAAGCGCCTGGTCGAGGCGGTTGTGGCCTCGGTGGAGCGTCACCGCGGCCCGGCCCGCAGCCCGATCCCCCACGCCGCCTGGGCGGTCGAGGCCGACCAGGCGCTCTCCCCGCGGGAGGCGTTCTTCGCCGATCACGAGCGCGTGCCCTGGGCGCAGGCCGCGGGCCGGATCTGCGCCGAGGTGATCGCGCCCTACCCACCGGGGGTCCCGGTGCTGGCACCCGGAGAACGGATCGATGCCCGAGCGCTGGCCGCCCTGGTCGAGGTGAAGGCCGAGGGCGGCCGGATCGCCTACGCCGCCGACCCCACCCTCGCCACGGTGCAGGTGGTCCGGGAGGGGCATTCCCGGGTGCGGTGACGGGTCCGAGACCGGTGCGAGATAGTGGAGGGGCAGCTCGCGTCGTCGTTCGGAGGGAAGCTCGTGTCCAGTACTCGGTCCAGCGACCGGATCGGCGTGATCGGCGCCGGCATCGTCGGTCTCGCCGTGGCCCGCCGGCTCACCCAGCTGATGCCGGGGGCCGAGGTGACCGTGCTGGACAAGGAGAACCGGGTCGCCGCCCACCAGACCGGCCACAACAGCGGCGTGGTGCACGCCGGGCTGTACTACGCCCCGGGCTCGCTGAAGGCGACGATGTGCCGGCGCGGCATGGCGCTGCTGAAGGAGTACTGCGCCGAGAAGGACCTGCCCTACACCGAGTGCGGCAAGCTCGTGGTCGCCGTCGACGACGGTGAACGCCCTGCGCTGGAACGGATCCGCCAGCGCGCGACGGAGAACGGCGTGACCGGGCTGATCTCGGTCGACGCGGCCGGCATCCGCGACCTGGAGCCGCACGCCGCCGGGGTCGAGGCCCTGCACTCCCCGCACACCGCGATCACCGACTTCGTCGCGGTCACCCAGGCCTACGCGGACGACGTGGTCAAGGCCGGCGGTTCGGTGCGCCTGAGCACCCCGGTCACCCGGATCGTGCAGCGCGCGGGCGTGGTCGACCTGCACACCCCGCGCGAGCTGTTCACCTTCGACCGGTTGGTGATCTGCGCGGGCCTGCAGTCCGACGTGGTGGCCCGCTGGGCCGGCGACGACGCCGAGCCGGCGATCGTGCCGTTCCGCGGCGAGTACTACACCCTCACCCCGGAGCGCACAGCCCTGGTGAACGGCCTGATCTACCCCGTGCCCGACCCCAACTACCCCTTCCTCGGGGTGCACTTCACCAAACGGGTGGACGGACGGGTCGACGTCGGCCCGAACGCCGTGCTGGCCCTGGCCCGCGAGGGCTACGAGCGCAAGAGCCTGTCCCTGGGCGAGCTGAAGGAGACCCTCGCCTGGCCCGGGTTCCGGACCCTGGCCCGCAAGCACTGGCGGATGGGTGTGGAGGAGATGGCCGGCTCCGCCTCGCGCAAGCTGTACATGGCCCGGGCGCGCAAGTACGTGCCCGAGGTCGGCCCGGACGACGTGGTGCCCGCCCCGGCCGGGGTGCGGGCCCAGGCGGTCGACCGGGACGGGTCGCTGGTCGATGACTTCCGGATCAACCACCTCGGCGCGGTGACCGCGGTGCGCAACGCCCCCTCCCCCGCCGCGACCTCGTCGCTGGCGATCGCCGAGCACGTCGGCGAGCAGGTCATGGAGCACATCCGGTCGAGGACGACCTGACCATGGCCGAGGTGCCGATCGCGACGGTGGGCGAGCGGTTCCCCGCGGACCCGACCGAGCGCCGGCGCGCCGTCCACCTGTTCGGGCCGGCCCGGGCACTGCACCTGGGCGACTTCCTGGGGCCGGTCCGCGGGTTGCGCGCCCTGGCCGCCGACCCGGGTGTGGACCTCACCGTGGTGATCGGCGGGGAGGCCGCCGAGGCCGCCCAGCTGGCCGCGGCGCTGGTCGCCTGCGGGCTGGGCTCGGTCTCCTTCGAACGCGAGGGCGCGCCCGTCACGCCGGAGGACCTGGCCGAGGTCGACGCCTGGCCGATGATCTACGACCTGCGTGAGCCGCGGGTGCCGATGGGATCGAGTCCCGGGGAGGGGCGCGGCGTCGTCCGCCTGCTGGACGGGCCGCTGCTGGTGGCCGCGGCGATCCGCAAGGCCCAGACGGACCTCGACCCGCTGCTCGGCTACGATCCGCAACTGCGCCCGGGGGTGGCCAATCTGGCGACGATCCTGGGCGCCCTGACCGACCGGACGCCGATCGCCGCCCTCTACGGGCTGCACGGGGCCAGTCAGCTCAAGCGGGCGGTGACCGAGATCCTGATCGAGACCCTGCGCCCGGTGCGCGAGCTCTACCGCGACCTGGCCGGCGACCCCGAGACCCTGCACCGCCTGGTCCGCCCCGCCCCCCTCGAAGATCATCAGTAGATCGCCGACTCCACCCACTGGGTGGGGGAGATCAGCGATCTGGCGACGATCGTGGCCTGCCGGGGCCGGGGCCGGGGCCGGGGCCGGGGCCGGGGCTCAGCGGCGGCCGACGAACCAGTTGCGGATGGTGGCGATCCGGCCCTGCAGCTCCTCGGCGCTGGCCTTGGCCACCTCGGGCCCCCCGCAGCTGCGGCGCAGGTC